>JAPPII010000100.1 GCA_028820845.1 Candidatus Poribacteria bacterium | reverse complement strand
AAGCCGCCGAAGCCTACGATGCGATGGAGCACGGTGAGGTTGATCAGGCTTTCGTAGACCGTGTTGTCGCACTCGGTGCAAGCACTGGACACTTTCTCGATGTCGGCACGGGTCCCGCCCAGATTCCCATCCTACTCGCGCAACGTTGTCCAAACATCCATATCACCGCCATTGACCTGTCCGAAGAGATGCTGAAGATAGCAAAACGCCACATTGCAGATGCCGGTCTCACGGATCGGATAACCCTTGAACTTGTCGATGCCAAAACCCTATCCTACCCAGATAACACCTTTGATGGACTCATCTCTAACAGCATTGTGCATCACATCCACGATGCGATGACGGCACTCAAAGAGATGGGCAGAGTTGCACGTCCCAAAGGTCCCGTTCTTATCCGCGACCTCATTCGTCCTGAAACCCTCGCGGATGCACAAGCGTTTGTTGACAAGTATGCCGCCGGGGATACCCCTCATCAACAGAAGTTGTACTATGACTCTTTCCTTGCAGCGTTTACGATTGCTGAAGTCAACGAAATGCTGACGCAGATGGACATGCCGGGTGCTGTTGTCGTCCAGAGTACTGATCGGCATTGGTCTATTGAGCGTGCTGTATAATTGTCTGAATCAGGATCTATAGGATTAGAGGATTACGAGATAAGAGAAATTCGCGTGGCTGGGCACTTTCTATGTAATGACAGGTTCGTATTCAATCACTAATGTTCTGGTGCTTAATATTCATCAACAAAATCTCCAGTTTGCCATTCAGGACGTTCGTCTGCTGTTTCTTCGTAGTGAGTTTTCATCTGTTCCGCTTGTTGTGCCAGAACCCGGCGGCGTTCATCTATGGAAAGACACATGAACGCTGCCTGAGGTGACTGCGTTTCCCCTGCAACTAACTCAGCCAACAAACAGTATGCCAACGGCAACTCTGTTTCCGGTATTTCCGTGACCAACTGCTGGACCTCAGCGTATGTAATTGTTTTCATCTTCCGCTCCTATTGCAATTGTAATACAGCCCACAACACATTGCAACGTAACGCTTTCAACGTTGGATAGTTTAGTAGAATTATACTACGATTTTTTTTAAAGCGTCAACAAAAACAAAGAGGCGAAAAATTAAGTTCAATAGCTACCTAAAAATGTGGATAATATTCTCATCAACAGAAATTACACTGCGACTCCTTCCTTGCTGCGTTCACTATTGCTGAAGCCAACGAGATGCCCACACAAATGAACATGCCGGGTGCCTTCGCCGTCCAAAGCACCGATCGGCACTGGTCAATTGAGCGTGTTGGATGATTGACTGAATCAGGATTTGCAGGATTAGAGGATTTGCAAGATAATTGCGAAATGTTTATAGGACAGCAATCCTCCGACCGCCCCAATTTCGTAGTAGGGCGATTCATCCCCCATTCCGCAGGCAATGAATTGTCTCTACACTGTATAACCTCAACCTCCAATAAGAGTTGAATTTATTGTATAAGCCCCATCTTCATAGTCGTAGTCAATTTTTTCTATACGAAGCGTAAACACATATCGCATCCCTCTTTTATAATCCCTCAAATCATCAGTAAAAGGCTGACCATTTACATGAAAATATACATCGTCGACAGGTGTTGAAAGAGAAATAGTCTGATATTCAGGGGTGTGACCATGTTCTGAGGCAATATCGGCACATGTACTCGCGTCAAGCGCAACCTTTGCTATTGTAACTATTATTCTGCCAAGATAAATATGTCCAAGGTCACTAACAACATTGACTAATACCATTTCTAAAAGTTTATCTCGCATTAACCGAACCCACTCACGTCACACCCGGTAGGTGCGGTTTCTAACCGCACCGAGCAGTGCTGAAAAATAGCCAACCTTTTAAGAGGAATTATCAATTAGAATTGGTATAATATGTTACCAAGTGTTTCATGGACTGCTTTAGGATCTATAGGATTCTTGACATACTCTCCACACTAAAGTGTGGAGATTCTTAGAATTCCGCACTTTGTGAGAGATCGTGGTATCAACAACCTTTGCTGGAGATTCCAGTCTTACAAAGCCTACGCCAACAGTTGATGTCCCAACTGCGTGCTATGAAAGCACCTTACGAAAAGTTTTGAGTCGTATGTTTCAAATGAGATGCACCTTTAAGTGTCTTTCTCTACTAACGACTGTCATGCTACTGCTTGCGGGATTGTAGATATTAGAGCTTTACACTATAGGAATCTAACCATGAGGCGAGTAACAGCCCTCTATAGCAACCTTACACTCTAAAGTATATTTTAGCACTTTTGACATTTATTGTCAATGAAAAACATAGGCAGTGTCTACATCCCCGCCTTGAAAGACGGGGTTTTGACACTGAAGATTATGATAAAAATTTCCTCCACAATGCTAAAAAATGGTTTCAAAATTTCGTTTTGTCTTGGGAAAGGAGTTGAGAACGCAGTATCTCTCTGAGTTCAACTTTGTAGCTCCGTGTCTGTACAAGGGATATCGGATAAGTTTTCCGTAGAAATAGCATTATTGTGACAGAGCGTTTTAGTTTTCCAATAATTTAGGTCCGGAAGCCCGAACTTGTTCGGGAAAGTGTGCGATCCCGAATAAATTCGGGCTTCCAGAACGAACAACTTCACATAAGTAAACTTAACTCTTAAAACTAAAATGCTCTGATTATTGTGATACTCAGCAGGAACGATCTGCTGTAAAATAGTATAATAACCCAAGTCGCCGCCTTTATAGCAGAATCCCTTGAATTACGCCAGTTGTTGTAGCATAGACTGTTAGTCTGTACATCTGCGTCCGCAAGTTAACAGTGGACGTGACAGAAACGCAGACTTCACAACGAAAATTTTGTCCATAGCAATTTGGGTTATTATACCAAACCCAGATATAGATGTTAGGTTAAATTTGTCAAGGCCCGCTAAATTTCTAGGACCCTATCAAGTTTCAGTTTATGGGATGTTACTTCATTTACAGTTGAGAAACTCTTTATAATTCCAGTAACGTGCAATAAATTCACTATTACGAACCTGTCCGAAGTTCAAAAGCTGACGAGGCACCAACCCATCGAATAAAAACAGTTGATTTTAGATTTATTTTTTGCTAACCTTATATGACTTGGAAGCATATAGATGTTCTCGTTTTACCTTAAAATGTTAACTTCAGTCAAAAAAATAAAACTAAGCCAATACCATGAATCCTATAAAGATAAAATTAAACGAAGCACGAACTGAACTACTTGACTTGGGTCTACGTAACCCTTTGATCAACTACAGACTTCTCAAAGCACGAGGCGTTGAAATTATTGATGAGTCTCCACCCGATACTTATCAAATCCTTGTGCAAGATAGGAAGGCAATGTCTTTCCTGCCAAAACAGGAATCTGAAGAAGACGATATTCTTTTGTTTGAAAACGATGACGGGGAAAATGACTCTGCTCGGTATACAGACACCAAACTTCAAACGAGCCACGCATCAACAGAGCTTCAAAAACGTTTGCTGAACACTTATTATACCGCGCGAACGGGTATTGAAGAGCAAGGGGTGACCACACTCTACCTCGCGCTCGGCATGCTTGAATGGTATGAATCTGAATCAAGCGAGATACTGCGCCGTGCCCCGTTAATTTTGGTCCCTGTGGAGATCAACCGTACCAGTGTACGCGCCAGTTTCCGTGTTCAATACACGGAGGAGGATATTGGGACGAATCTTTCCCTTCAGGAAAAACTAAAAGCCGAATTTGGCATCCAATTGCCAGATCTTCCCGAAGCGGACGACATTGATCAATCCAACCTCCAGAACTATTTTCGAGCCGTGAGCGAGACAATTAATAGTATCAAGCGGTGGTCGGTTGATGCTTCTGCGATTACGCTCGGTTTTTTTTCGTTTGCTAAGTTTCTGATGTATTGCGATTTAGATACTAACAATTGGCCTGATAATGTTTTAACTGAACATCCAGTATTGCGGTCGGTACTAGGGAACGGATTTCGCGAACCAAAATCATCCATTGATGATAGCGTACCCAACGTTGACAAACACCTGATGCCTGCTAATACGTGTCACGTAGTTGATGCGGACAGTTCGCAAGCATTAGCTATTCACGATGTAAGTCAGGTACGAAATCTTGTTATCCAAGGCCCACCGGGCACAGGGAAATCGCAAACTATTACTAACTTAATTGCAACAGCTATCGCAGAACGGAAACAGGTCCTGTTTGTTGCAGAGAAAATGGCGGCTTTAGAGGTGGTCAAGCGTAATCTGGATAAGGTAGGTCTCGGAGATGCATGTCTGGAACTGCATAGCCATAAGATGAACAAAAAGACAGTGGCTGATGAACTCAAGCGCGTTCTTGAGATCAGTGAACCACGAGTGACAGCATTTGAAGAAGAAGTGGAGTTACTCCTTAATAACCGCGACCGATTAAACGATTACTGTGAAGCAGTCAACGAACCTATTGGTGAAAGTGGTATTACACCTTATGAGGCATTTGGGCAACTTTTGGTCGTAAGACATCAACTTGAAGACGTGGAACTTCCAACTTTGGATTTACACCAATTTCAACAAATAGCATCTAAATTTAGAGCAGGACTAGAGTACACAACCGAATTACAGACCCATCTCAAACGTATGGGAATACCAGTCAATCACCCATTCTGGGGTAGTCGTTGTAAGCATTTTCTTCCTAGTGACAGAGAACCATTTAAACGAGCGACGACGGAAGCAAGAGAAACGGTTGTGGAACTCAAGAATTCGTCCAAACAACTCGCGCAGCATCTCAAACTTCCAACACCAGATACCTGTGAGGAGACCGAAGATCTCATTCGCATAGCATATCGTGTGTTGAAGACCCCAGATTTAACAGGAGTCGCTGTACAGTCAACTGAATGGAGAACACATACGGATGATTTGGAAATAGGGTTAAACGCAGGAGAACGATTGAATGAACTTCATAATGCACACGACCATGCTCTTATCCCTGAAGCATGGGAGCAAAACGTTCTGGAAATTAGACAAATGCTAGCGGCTTATGGAAATAAGCGGTGGCGTATTTTTTCGGGAAAATATCGACGTTCCCGAAATGAGTTAGTAGGTTTATGTTCGCAACAACTGCCCAAAGCCCAAGATGCGCAACTCTGTATAGTTGACGCAATTCTTGAAGCACAACGCGAGCGACCTCATCTTGAAAAGATACAGGAACTTGGACAAAAGTTATTCGGCACCCGCTGGCAAGGACAATCCTCGGACTGGACTCAACTTCGAGAAATCATCAAGTATCTTTCAGTACTGCACGAATCGGTGGCAAACAATGAATTACCAGAAGCGGTGATCGTATATCTTGCATCAAATCCGGATTTAGATACACTTAATTCACTTGTTGTAACTGTTGAAAAACATCAGAACTATCATCCCCATCTTCTTCAGACCGTAATTAGTAAAATTCAACTTGACGAAAAAGTTCGTTTTGGAAGTGATAATGGATTGAGATCATCTCCCTTTACAAAGCAGTTGCAGATTCTGGAGCTTTGGGAACGCGAACCGGAGAAACTTCAAGATATTGTCACCTATAACCACTCGGTGGAAAATCTAAGGAATGAAGGATTTGCTGAAATCGCGGAGATTGCGAATGTTTGGTCAGAGGCAAGTGAATCTTTATCGGATTTACTCAAACATGCTTGGTATAGCGCAAGGGTTGAGACAGCAATGCGGGAACGCTCTATCCTTGCGAGTTTTAGTAGCGATACTCATCAGCATATTGTTGACAGGTTCAAAGAATTAGATCGTAGTTCACTTGAATATAATAAAGTTAAAGTGGCATACGAACACTGGAAACATCTGCCTCGACGTGAAATGTCTACTGGACAATTAGGGCTGCTCAGGCGTGAATTTGAGAAGAAACGGAGGCATCTGCCAATCCGTCAACTTATAAGTAGTGCGGAAAATGCGATCCAAGCAATTAAGCCGGTATTTATGATGAGTCCACTCTCAGTGGCAAAGTTCATACCGCCGAACAGTGTTGAATTTGATTTGGTGATATTTGACGAAGCTAGCCAAGTAAAACCCGTTGATGCTTTTGGTGCGATTGTTCGAGGTAAGCAAACAGTCGTCGTTGGTGATAGCCGACAACTTCCACCGACTGATTTTTTTGATAAGCATATAGAGGATGATGGCGAAAACACGGAAGAAAATTTAACAGGTGACACGGAGAGCATTCTAGGTTTATTTAGTGCTCAAAACGCGCCGGAACGCATGTTACGTTGGCATTATCGGAGCCGACATGAATCCCTAATTACCGTGTCAAACATTGAATTTTACGGCAATAGACTTCAACTTTTTCCAAGTCCGGATGCTGCGAAGGCAGAGGTTGGGTTAGTTTATCACTACCTACGGGATAGTGCTTATGATCGCGGAGGGAGCCGGAGCAATACAAAAGAAGCCCAAATTGTTGCAAAGCGGGTTATGGAGCACGCTCGTTCACACCCCAATTTGACACTCGGTGTAGCAACGTTTAGCACAGCTCAGATGGAAGCGATCCAGAATGCACTTGAACTCCTGCGGCGGGAAGATTCATCATGTGAGCAGACATTTTTCAACGCACATCCTCAGGAGCCATTTTTTGTCAAAAATCTGGAGAACGTTCAAGGAGATGAACGAGATGTCATTTTCATTAGTATTGGCTACGGACGCGACCCTAACGGGAAACTTACGATGAATTTCGGCCCCTTAAACAAAAAGGGGGGCGAGCGTCGGTTGAATGTATTGATTACGCGTGCTCGGCGACGTTGTGAAGTCTTTACCAACTTGACAGCTGATGACATTGATCCCGGACCTGCCAAACCACCTGGGGTTGTGGCACTTAAACGTTATCTAAAGTATGCCCAGACGGGTGAATGCGACATTCCAGAAGAAACCGGAAAACCACCAGACTCTCCATTTGAAGAAGAAGTCGCAGATGCTTTGCGTGAGATTGGTTTTCAAGTTGCCCATCAAATCGGTTCTGCTGGTTATTTCATTGATCTTGGGGTTAAAGACCCAGAACGCCCGGGGCGTTACTTATTAGGCGTTGAATGTGACGGCGCAACTTACCATAGTGCACAATCGGCTCGCGACCGTGACCGACTAAGACAGCAAGTGCTTGAAGGACTGGGCTGGCGTATTCATCGTATCTGGAGTACTGATTGGTTTAGAGATCCAGACCGAGAACTCAGAAAAGCTGCTGAAGCAATTGAAGCAGCTAAGGCACACATTGTCTCCGCACCTGTCTCTGCACCTGAAAACGACATTCCATCTTCTAAAGAAGATAGGGTCGAATCGGAATCGGAAGTTAAAACAACTACCGATCCAACATTGAAACCGAGTCCTCTTGCTGAAAAGTACAAAGTCGCTGAACTTATCATTTCGACCCATGGACGTAAGTTACATGCGGTGCCACCAAATACAATCGCACACTGGGTTCAGCAGGTAGTTGAAATTGAAAGCCCGGTACATTTTGACGAAGTAGCGAAGCGTATCGGAAGTGCTGTAGGCGTCAAAAAGATCGGTAATCGCATCCGGGGTGCTATTGGAGCTGCTGCAATGCTAGCACGACATTCTAAAAGTATTGATATCCGGGGAGAGTTCCTGTATCGGGCAGAACAAAAGCAAATTTCCGTGCGAGACCGGAGTGAACTCCCGAATGCTTCACGAAAATTGGAACTTATTGCGCCTGAAGAGATGCAGGTTGCCATAAAACAACTCGTATCAGACGCTTTTGGAATAGAACGAAATGATTTGGCCCGTGAGGTCTGCAAGGTATTCGGTTTTGTAACGGTAAGCGCAAATATGCGACGAAAAGTTGAGAAAGTTATAAGTGAGATGATTGAAAACGGACAATTAAAGGAAAAGGGGAGTTCACTCCTAATTGATTAATGACTGACTACAATTACGACCATAGTCCTATAATCCATCCTCTCATCCTGTCCAATCCTAAAATCCTATAAATCCTGATTCAGACAATTTTTTTCCCTTTCTTTGAAAAAATATGTTATAATATTCACAAATCCCAAAGACCAAAATTCAAAATTTCGCGTTTCCATAGGAGGAATTGCAATGTCCAAAGTTATCTTTGTTTTATCGCTATGCCTACTCCTGATTACTGCCAACCTCAGTATTGCCAACGTCGCAGAAGACGGACTCGTCGCCTATTGGCCCTTTGATGAAGGTAAAGGTAAAGAAGCCATAGATGTCACCGGCAACGGGCACGATGGAGAGTTCAACGATGATCCCAAATGGGTCGATGGAAAGTTCGAGGCTGGACTCGAATTTGACGGTGTGGATGACCATGTTATTGTGGAAGACGATCCTGCCTTCGTCATTGAGGAAAATATTACCATCATGATGTGGTTCAGTCCAAACGAGGACCTCACCGGTCACCGCTTAATGAGTAAAAATAACTCCATCTTTGTCATCTTTGACTTCGGCAATGCAGCCAGTATAGACTTTCTCGTCAAACCGAACAATACCTTCGCCGAATCCACAACAACAGATTGGAAAGTCGGTGAATGGTATCACTTTGCAGGAACATTCGATGGAAAGACGATGAAGGTTTATATTAACGGTGAACTCGAAGGTGAAGCTCCGAACGGTGTGCCAATTGCGCCATCCAACTTAGAACTCTGGATTGGTGGCGACGATCTCGGCAATGCCACTGACCACTTCCCCGGTAAAATTGATGAAGTACGACTTTATGAGAAAACCCTAAGTGAAGCCGATATTCAACAAGTTATGGAGACACCACAGGATGTAGAGGCACGCGGAAAACTCGCTACAGCCTGGGGAAAATTAAAGGCAAGAATCAGATAACCGCAAAGTAGATTTATGGAGCTACAGATGTCAACTCTTCCGGCACCGACTTATCTGACCCCCGAGGAATATCTCACTTGGGAACGTAAGCAGCCCTTTAAGAACGAATACCACAACGGGCAGATAATCGCGATGTCTGGGGCAAGTCGTTGGCACAATCGTATCACAGTAGATACAACAGTTCAACTTAGCAATCAATTGATGGAGAGCGAGTGTGAAGTCTTCGCTGGTGAGATGCGCGTGCGGACTAGCCCGGAGGTCTCTTATTTCTACCCAGATGTTATCGTTGTCTGTGGTGAACCCCGTTTTGAGGATGACACCTTTGATACACTTCTCAATCCGATTCTTGTTGCAGAAGTGCTGTCTCCGTCAACCGCAGCGTTTGACCGTGGCGAAAAATTTGAACATTATAAACAAATTGCCTCTTTAGAGGAATACGTCCTTATTTCACAGGACAGGGTGCGCGTTGAACACTACCATCGTCAAGGGACGCAGTGGATCCACAATACCTTTCAGAGCCTTGAAGATATGTTACGCCTCGTTTCAATTGAATGTGAAGTTCCCTTGCACGCTATCTACAGACGCGTTATGCGCAATGCCTCGTAAAGTCGTCAGCACACCGTCGTGTCTTAATTAGAAAGGATTTATGTGAAAAATCAACCGAAACGCCCCGTCGTTCTCATTATCCGAGACGGCTGGGGCCACAACCCGTACCCTGAATGGAATCGGGTAAACGCCGTTCATCTCGCAAAGACTCCTGTAGATGACTGGCTTCGACAGAACTATCCTTATGTCCAAATCCATACCTCCGGCGCGGATGTCGGTTTACCGCCTGGCGTCATCGGCAACAGCGAAGTCGGACACCAAAACATCGGGGCAGGACGCATCGTGAACCAAGAGCTCCTCCGCATCAGCACCATGATCCGATCCGGCGAGTTTGCTCAGAACGAAGTCCTCTTAGATACGATTGCTCATGTCAAGAAACATGGAACACACCTCCATCTTATGGGACTGGCAAGCGACGCGGGTGTCCACAGTTCACTTGAGCATCTCTACGGACTCCTCGCACTCGCTAAAGCAAATGGACTCAAATCCGATCAAGTCTTGATTCACAATTTCAGCGATGGCCGCGACTGCCAGCCCGACCTCGGTATCCAATTCTGCGAGCAAATTGAAGCGAAGTTGAAAGAAATCGGTATCGGACAGATAGCCTCCGTTATTGGTCGTTATTATGCGATGGATCGGGACGACCGATGGGAACGCGTTGAAGTGGCGTACCGTCTTTTAACGGAAGGCAGCGACAACTCCGTTGCTACTGCCACAGACGCCTACCGTGATTATTATGAAAACCCGGACGATACCAACCGCAAAGGAGATGAGTTTGTGCGTCCATCTGTTGTCGTCGGAAATGACGGCGAACCGCTTCCCCGTATCACTGACGGAGATGCCGTTGTTTTCTATAACTTCCGGGGAGATCGCCCGCGAGAACTCACAAAAGCCTTTTGTCTCAATGAATTTCCGTTTCAGGCAGAAGGAAAAGATGGGGTCGTGCGAGAAATGGGTTTTAAACGGAATTGCAAACTTGACGTTAAATTTGTCACAATGACCGAGTATGAGCAAGGAATGCCTGTTGAAGCGGCTGTCAAGAAACCGCCCAAAATGCAGAATACGCTCGGTGCTTATGTCAGCCAGGCAGGCTTAACACAATTTCGATGCGCAGAGACCGAAAAATTTCCACACGTGACCTTCTTTTTTAGCGACTACCGCGATGAACCCTACGAAGGCGAAGATCGACAAATTATCGCCTCTCCACGCGACGTGACCACCTACGACCAGAAGCCGGAGATGTCCGCCCCCGGTGTGACGGGGGAGATGTTGCGTCGAATCAACTCCGACAAGTATGACCTGATAGTACTCAACTACGCCAACGGCGATATGGTGGGACACACGGGCTCGCTTCCCGCCGCTATTAAAGCAGTTGAGGCGGTTGATATAGGGGTCGGAAAAATTGTTGACGCTGTGCTTAGAAAAGACGGTGCACTCATTGTTACCGCTGACCATGGGAACTGTGAACAGATGATCGATCCCGAAACGGGTGGTATCCACACTGCACATACGACTTACGACGTGGATCTCATCGTTGTTGATAACGCACACAGGGGTCAAGAACTCCGCACGGGTGGACGACTTGCTGACATTGCGCCAACAGTACTCCACCTGCTCGGTTTAGCACAACCGGTTGAGATGACCGGTGAATCGTTAGCTTCTTAATAGGATTCGTGAAACGATTTTGACATGAAAAGTAAGGTCTTTTAAAAGATGGATGACTATCAACAACATCCCGCTGCAACAGAAGCACATTTGACAGCTGAAGAAGATGCGGAATCCGATGCAAGAAAGACGCGGTGGGTTTTTATCGGTATCTTTGGCAATATTCTCGGCGTTCTTATCGCTTCTATCTATGAACCAACACCCCCTGCCTCACGGCTCCTTGGAAGATCACCAGAATACGCAGCTTTGTATACAGACAGTTACAAGGCAAAAAGTCGAAGCATTCAAGTGCGCCATTCCGTAATTGGTATCGCACTCGTTTTCGCTTTAGCTTTCGTATGGTCGGTCCTTGGTTAGTGACAGCGTACAACACGATAAACGTATAAGATTTATAGTTTCCCATTTCAGCAAAGTAGGCAGTTTATGATGAACAAGATTCACTCAGTATAAGGAGGCTTTGGCATGTCCACCCCGATCGATCAGCAAGTTAGAAGGGATTTCAGGCTATTCGCCGGGAGCGCGAATCCGGCGTTGGCGAAAGAAATCGCTGCGATCTTAGGCGTTGAACTCGGTAAAATTACAATCGGTCCATTTCCTAACGATGAAACTCGGATTCAGATTGAAGAAAGTATCCGCGGTACTGATATCTACATCGTCCAGCCAACAAGTCAACCTGCCAACGAAAACCTGATGGAACTGCTAATCACGATTGACGCGATGAAACGTGCATCAGCGCGGCAGATCACCGCTATTATTCCGTATTTTGGGTATTCCCGTCAAGATCATAAGACAACAGGTCGCGAACCGATTAGCGCGAAGCTTGTAGCCAATCTCCTGACTACGGCTGGTGCAAGTCGCGTCATGGCTATCGATCTACACGTGCCACAGATACAGGGTTTCTTCGATATCCCTATGGATCACTTGACCGCCCTAACGACTTTGACAAATTACTTCCGCGAGAAGCAGGTCGAAAATGGCGTAATCGTTGCGCCCGATGCAGGCCGCGCCAAGTTAGCAGAGAAATACGCTGATATTTTGGGACTTCCGTTGGCCATTATGCATAAGCGGCGAACCGGTGTTGATGGACAGAGTATTAAATTCGTCGAACTTGTTGGAGACGTCAGGGGTAAGACCCCTATTATCACTGACGATGAAATACAGACAGGCGGTACAATCCGACAACAAGCCATAGCGTTAGCGGAGGCTGGAGCAGAACCTGCTTACGTGAGTATCGCACACCCTATATTAGTGGGTCCAGCGTTGGAACGGCTCAGCCATCCAGCAATTCGCGAGGTGGTCACCACGAATACGATTCCTGTCCCTGCTGAAAAGCAGCTGGATGGGAAAGTAAAAGTACTTTCTATTGCACCGCTACTCTCTGAAGCCATCCTGAGAGTCCATCAGCACCGATCGGTCAGCCAAGTTTTCTTGGATCAGCACCTCAATTTCCCAGTGTAACCTATGGGAAAGTTGCTTATAGCGATAAAAACTGATGATCCCGATACTCTACCTCAGCCATTGCGGTTCAAGCATCGGTGGAGGTGAAAAGCAACTTGCATATCTCGTCACAAACATTGATCGGTCACACTATCATCCGCTGGTCGTTTGCCCTGACGATGGCGTTTTTGCAGAACACTTGAGGGCTGCTGATATTCCAACAGTGATTCTCAATCTCCCGCCGTGGCGAAAAGCGAAATCGTTGATAGTGCGGTATAGTGCGGCGAAAAAATTAGCCGCACTCGCCAAGACTCACAACGCGAAACTCATCCACACCTCCGATTCGTGGTTCAATCCGTACCTATGGTGTCTTAGCAAGCAGTTGAAAATCCCCGTCATTTCACATGTTCGGACGCTGCTCACCCCCTCCCAAGTGCGAAAATACAAGTTTGATCAGATGGACAAAATCATCGCTATTTCACAGGAAAACACAATCCCGCTGGTTCAAGCAGGGATCGATCCTGAAAAGATTGCGGTGATACTGAATTGCGTTGATTTATCGGCTTTTCAACCTACTTCTGTAAAAGTAAATTCGGAGGAATATGTCGTCGGCATCGTAGGCAGGATTGAACCCTTCAAACGCCAGAAATCGTTCGTTGAAATAGCAGCGAAGGTCGCTGCGCAAGCCGACAAAGTTCGATTCCACATCGTCGGCGCAGCACTCGACACACCAACACACCGCGCCTATAATCGCGAAGTCCACCAACTGGTAGCCAAATATCAGTTGCAGGGGACTGTCCACTTCACGGGGCACCGCACCGATATGCCCAAGGCGATGCAAGAATTGGATCTACTTGTAACGCTTTCAGCAGGGAGCGTTATTGCAGAGGCGATGGCGGCTGGCAAACCCGTCATCGGCACCCCGATTGGCAGTACAACTGAAATGATTGTTCACAATGTAACGGGATACATCATGCCAGCAGAATCTACAGCGGATATTGCAAACAAGATTATCGAACTCGCTAAAGACCGGAAGCAAAGCGTATCTATGGGACAGCGGGCAAGAAAACATGCCGAAGAGACTTTCGGGGTTGAAACACACGTCCAAAAGGTACAGGACATTTATCAGAAACTGTTAAAGGGTTGAAATTTTTAACGGATTTGACGTATAATAGCAGTATCATTTCGCTAAGAGGAGTGTAATGAAACAATGCTCACGCAAGAACAACGTGATTTTTACGACGAAAACGGCTATCTGGGTGTTGAGGCGGTGCTAACTGCAGAAGAGGTTGCGGACCTTCAGCGAGTGACTGGTGAATTCGTCGAAAAATCGAGAGAGGTCACCGAACATACCGATATTTTCGATTTGGAACCAGGACATACTCCCGCTAATCCACGTGTACGACGTATCAAAAATCCGGGACTCCATCACGTCGTTTACGATTATGCTCTACGGCACCCGAGGATTCTGGATATTGTGGAACAACTTATCGGACCCGGCGTGCGGTATAACGGGCATAAGTTGAATATGAAATACCCGGAGTTCGGAAGTCCGGTTGAATGGCATCAGGATTGGGCATTTTATCCGCATACCAACGACGACCTGCTCGCAGTGGGTGTCGTTATTGATGATATGACCGTGGAGAACGGGGCATTGATGATACTCCCCGGCTCCCACAAGGGACCGACTTTGGACCATCACCAGGATGGTGCCTTTATTGGGGCGGTTACTGACCCCGATTTCACACCAGAGGGTGCTGTTCCCGTCGAGGTGAAGGCAGGTGGCATCACGATCCATCATGTTCGGGCGTTGCACGGCTCCGCTCCAAACACCTCAGACAAACCGCGCCGTTTAATGCTTGCTCAGTACTGTGCTGTAGATGCGTGGCCCCTGAAGGGTATTCCAGATTGGGAGACTTTCAACGGTTTTATTGTTCGTGGCGAACCGACGAATGAACCCCGCATGGTAGCTGCGCCAGTGCGTATGCCGGAACCCTACGCTGAACTAAAAGGCTCAATCTACGAAGTGCAATCTCTGCTTGATAATCCGCTCTATGCGAAGCATCAATAGGGTATAGTAGATTTTAGAATTACTTGGACATCGGACCCGGCACGGTTAGGAAACCGTGCCTACCGGGGGTGTTTTATGCTAAGGGACAGTAATTTAGAGATCGGACAATTTCTGGGCAAAATAGAAAGTGCGAGGCACAGAGACCTCGCACTAACATATAGATATGGTTCTTGAGATAAAATAAAGGTCGAGCAATCCTGCCCTGCTCATTAAGAGCTAGTTAGCGACTGTTGCCTTAAAGCGCGGGTCTGCTTCAACAGCCTTAACCAAAGCGTCTGTTGTAACCTTACCCTTTTCAATCTTCACGACAGCCTTATTTTCTTGCATAGAAACGCTGACGACTTCAGAGACCCCGGTAACCTTTGTGAGTGCATCCTGCACTGCGCTGGTACATCCGCCTCATGTCATGCCGGTTACAGCGAGTGTTACTTCTTCAATACTTGTTTCTGCTGTCTGACTCGGTGCTTTTGCTGCTTGCTCTGGCGTTTCGGTCGTTTGGGTTGATGTTTCTGCTGGTTTCTTTGACGTGTCTGCACAAGCAATCACAAGCAGAAGTGTCGCAAGGCAGACGAGTACGATTCTCACGTTTAAGTGAAGCATAGGTTTATACCCCTTATTTATAGCAGCGATCTTCGGACCGCGGTTTTTAATATTGCACATTAACAGCCTGTTCATATAGAGAGAAAGGGTGAGGAATCCCCACCCCTTCAAACTAATCTTATTGGGCAACTTCGGCACTAAAACCTGCGCCTTTAACTGCCTCGGTAAGTGCGGCAGCCGTCACTTTACCCTTTTTGACCTTTACCACAGCCGTATTCGTATCAGAAGAAACACTCACCACTTCAGAAACGCCTGTGAGCCCGCTAAGTGCAGCCTGCACTTTACTGGTACACGCGCCTCATGTCATACCTGTGACATTCAGTGTTACCTCTTCAACGGCGGCTTGCTCCATGTCTCCGGCCATGTCAGTCTTTGCTTCAGATTCCATTGCGGCACCTTCCATAGAGGTAGCGGCAGTCTCGGACATTTCTGCTTTCTTCCCGATCATACCACACCCTACCATGAATGCAAAGGCGACCAGACAAATTAGCGATAGTTTCGCTATACGCATGAGTTAACCTCCTTGAATAATTATATGTCCTTACTATTTTAACAAATACAGGTTTTCTTGGCAATACATTTTTTACAAATCCGAAAATTGTTGACCGAATACACAAAAATTCAGCGACGACGATAGCCTGCCCGTTCGGACAGTGCGTAGAGTTGCGCATTCTTCATAAAGCGAATGTCTTGTCCTCGGAACTGTGCACCGTACCGTTTTTCCAAGAACCGGATCCGCGCCTGTCGGTCTGAAAGCGGCATCGGTTTTGAAGTCTGCATTTTCAGGAGTTCGGCACGCGACAATTTCTTGGGATCTGGAGCGGTGGCTTGCGGTTTTGCATAATAACACTTTGGACATAACGGATAACGCGGATAGCGGCGCCGACCGCAGCGGCAACGTGCTGTCCCATCGGGCCCACCGAGAATCTCTTTCTCAATCTTTTGTGTTGCCATGAAGTCACCTCCGATGGACATCAAGGAAGGTAAAAACTTTCTGAATCCGTTGCAACTGCCTGTGAAACGCAGCAGCCCGCTCAAATCGCAGTACTTCCGATGCCCTATCCCGCTTTGCAATCAGACTTTCTTGCACTTTTTCATACTCGCCGTCAAGCAGATTGACAACATCCGTTATGGTTTCCTTATAGCTTTTGCTCGTAATGCGTGCTGCGCACGGTGCGTTACAACGCTTCAAATCGTATTCAAAGCAGGCACGGAACCCTGGCATCGGGGTAATTTCGCCTTCACATGTGCGGACGGGAAAAATCCGCTGTAGGACATCAATGGCTTCATCCGTCCATCGCCGACTTGATAAGGGACCGAAATACCTTGCGCCATCGGGTTGCGTTTCAGACACGCGTTCAAGGCGCGGAAACGCCTCTCCAACATCTATCCGAATATACCAAGATTGCCGCCCATATTTCATAGCCGTATTATAACTCGGCTGATGTTCTTGGATTAATCGCGACTCTAAGAAAAGCGCTTCTTGCTCTGAACGACATACCTGATAACGCACATCCGTCGTCCATCGGATAAGTCGTTTGATTTTGCTTGGACGTTTTTTGACCTTATGGAGATAAGAACGTACCCGTTTCCGTAGACATTTTGCCTTACCGATATAGAGGATCGTTCCTGCAGCTCCACGAAAAAAGTAAACACCTGGATCCGATGGAACATCGGCTATCATTTTTTGCGTCAGCATTTTTCAATTGATACAGCAATATAAGCAAGTTTCAATACTAACAGGACTTACGCAAAATTAAGTTGAGACATGTATCTTCAGACGATAAAGATACGGCCCCCATAGGATCGGTGCGGTTAGAAACCGCACCTACCGGTGGCGTGCGTAAGTCCTAACTAATGTAAAATCCGCAATTTCATGAGTCAAAGGTGAGAAGACGGTTGCTCCAGATAGGCGCGATAGAGGTGTTGTTTAAGATAGTCGTTAATCTCTGGTTTCGATAATTTCGTATAAAGTGCCAACTTGCTATTGACGAAATCTAATAAAATGTCATCAATCACCCGCTCGAACTTATACCTTTTGTTCGTTTCCGTATTATCCCCTTCAATCACCTGCCGAAGCTCCTCGTTCTCAAGCACTTTTTGGTGAATCGTGGCAATGTCAACTTTATCTTCCATCGTGAAATCTGTCTGATAGGCATCATTCAATGCCTGAATGATATTGGAGAGGAAATCCTGCTCAGGGTCCCTCATGGTCCCGACATCGCTGCCAATTCCTTGGAGTTCGCTATCTTCTTTTTCGAGGGAGAGTTGTAGACTGTCGTATGTTCTCTCCACACGAAACGAATCCAAATCCACAGATGATAGAACGTCGTTCAGGTCGGGGTGATCGCGTTTCGGGAGTTTCTTATTGAGGCTGCGACCAAAGATATATAACTTTTCCAATGCCACATCCGTGAAGGTAATCAACTGTGAGATGTATGCGTAGAGGCGAATATAACTTTGTAAGGTAGAGCGAAATTCTTCCCGTTCATTCATTTCAAGAACTGCCCATTTCTCAACGACATCATCCAGAACGCCTTGTAGCAGCTCGTCGGGTTGATTAGCATCATAAAAGATATGACAGAATGCCTCAATCGTCTCTACATCGTAGCAGTCAAAACCTTCCAACTGACTTTGTAGATCGTATAACCGATTCGGGTCGGTCTCCTCGGCGAGCATTGTGGTCTGATAGTATTGCTGAAACGCCTCTTGTATCTGATCGGGTTCGTTCACGAAGTCGAGTACCAGTGTATCCGTCTTGCCGGTGGCGACGCGGTTCAGGCGACTCAAGGTCTGGACACATTGCAGTCCGTCTAACCGCTTATCGACGTACATCGTCTGTAGAAGCGGCTCATCAAAACCTGTTTGGAACTTATTCGCGACAATCAGAATGCGATGCTCAGGACTCTTGAAACTGTCGGCAATGGAAGTGCTTGGTGGCAATACATTCATCCCGTTTTCCGTGTAATCCACCGCGTTGTCGGTGTCGTGTACCGTGCCGCTGAACGCCACGAGACAGCCGTAGCGAAGCCCCATCTCCCGCATCTGTTTATCGAATGCCTGCTTGTATCTGACGCAGTGCAGTCGGGACGATGTAACCAACATCGCCCGTCCCTTGCCTGCTATCGTCTTTACAGTGTGTTCGGTAAAGTGTTCCAACATAATCCGGGTTTTGGTTTCAATGCTATGGGGTTGCAGGTCAACGTAATTGGTCAGTGCTCGGAGTGTCCGCGCCTTTTCGTACTGTTTATCCTCCGGAACGCTTTTGACCAGTTCAAAATACCGCTTAAAGGTGGTGTAGTTCTGCAGCACGTCCAGTGTGAACCCTTCGCTGATACTCTGGCGCATCGAATAGACGTGGAAGGGAACAAATTTTCCTTCAGCGTCCTTGCGTCCGAACAGTTCTAAGGTTTTGTTCTTAGGTGTGCCACTGAAACCGAAATAGGAGATATGCGCCTGCATCCTGCGCTGCTCCATCTGTTCAAGGATTTTAGCGTCTATATCCGATACTTCGTCGGCATTATCTTCCGTTACACCCAGATCAATCCCTCGCGAAAGTGAAATCCTGAGATTCCTTGCCGATTCACCGCTCTGTGAGGAGTGCGCTTCGTCAACAATCACGGCGAAGGTCTTGCTTTTGAGTTTGCCAATCTCCTCTGCAATCACACCGAACTTCTGAATCGTTGAGATGATGATGTCTTTACCGGATTCAAGGAAACCTCTCAGCTGCGCCGAGTTCTTGTCAGCGGCATGCACCACGCCGTCGACCTGTTCCACCTGTTTGATTGTGTCCTGCAGCTGCTTGTCAAGCACCAATCGATCCGTCACGACAATCACGGAATCGAAGATCCGGTCTGTATCGGTCTCCGAGCCGTACAGGTGCGTCAGTAGATGCGCCAACCACGCGATAGAGTTCGACTTCCCGCTCCCTGTGGTGTGTTGGATAAGGTAGTTATGTCCAACTCCCTCTTTCACAACAGCCCGTTTCAATTCACGAATTACGTCGAGTTGATGGTACCGCGGGAAAACAAGCACGCGGGACTTCTCATCTCTCACCATCTTAGTTTTGTCATCGTAAATCTTTTCTGTGGTCTCCTGTTCATGGATAAAGTTGTTGATGAGTTCCATTAAGTTATCGCGTTGCAGGATGTCCTCCCAGAGGTAGGAGGTCTTGTGCCCGTTTGGGTTCACGGGGTTCTCAATGCCTCTGTTAAACGGAAAGAACCGCGTCTCGCCATCCTGTAATCGGGTTGTCATGGAAACCTTCTCGTTGCCGACAGCAAAGTGGACCAGACACTGTTTGAATTTAAATAGGACTTACGCAGCGTTAAATTTGAGTGAGGGTGATTTGAGTTGCTGGCAGA
>JAPPII010000099.1 GCA_028820845.1 Candidatus Poribacteria bacterium | reverse complement strand
ATACGCTCTTAGGCAACGCTTTTAGTAGTCGGACCACAACTTTGATAAATGTCAGCTATATTTATATTAATAATACTATATTTTTGCACGGAATGCAAATTTTTCGTTGGAACCGCGGATCGGAGGTCTTGGACGATTTTTAGTTTTTTGTCGTAAGTTGAATATATGAGAGCATCCTGCCTGTTTGTCCGGCTTCAGCCCGATGTGAGTAGAAAAGATCTGTGCGGCAGGCGGTGCAAAATGGAGATACTGAAATTGCGGCAGCAGGTAAACCTATTTCAGTTAATTGGATAGTGTTTGCGGTTTGCAGACTCAGATGAGTCCCCTTGCGTATCGTGCTGCCAAAGCGTTCCGTAAATTGATTCAGTAATTCTGGGCTGACAATGTAGCAACATTTTTGAATGGAGGGTCCTAAGTGAACTTCGCAGTTGGTCGTAAGCGTTCCGAAGCGGGTTTGCATCTGTTTTAGTGTATTGACCGCAATTTGTGCCAGGGTTCCGCGCCATCCGGCATGGGCAATGCCGATTGCAGGAGTCGCAACGTCTAAAATGAAAATAGGAACACAATCCGCTGTGAATATACCTAACGCAACCCCGGTTTGAGCGGAGATAAGCGCGTCTGCTTCTGGGTGTTGTTTGAGGACTGCACTTGCTGGGTGGTCAACATCAATAACGCAGGTGCTGTGGATTTGTCGACAATAGTGCAGATCTGCGAGTCCGCTTTGTTTGAAGAAAATTTCTCTGTTGGTTGCGACTGCGTTTGCATCGTCACCGACGTGTTCAGCAAGATTCATGGAGGCGTACGGAGCACGGCTAACGCCTCCGTGGCGGCGGGTGATACCGGCAGTGACAATGCCGGTTGCCTCAAGTTCCTCAATTGCGTGATACGTCTTCATTTGTAATCTTCTCGTGGTGGGCTGAAAATGTCGAGTGCAACCGCGGGTTCATCGAAAGCTTTTGCGCTGTGTTTCACATTGGAGGGAATGAGATAAGCATCTCCTTTTTTAAGTATCCGAGAGTCTCCGTCAATCGTTAGTTCAAACGTTCCTTCAAGGACCATCCCCATCTGTTCGTGCGGATGGCTGTGTTCTGCGACGATACTATGCGGCTTCAAGTCGACAAAGGACATCATTATTTTTTCGCCGTGAAGGGTACGAATACTGGCACCATCAAAAACTTGTTTTTCCGGTTGTTCATCGATGACAAAAAAGGGCATTGTTTGTGAATGCCTCCTATTAGTAGAGATGTCTGTCTTTTTTATGGATACGGGCTATCGGGTGTAGCAGGTTCGACGTAAAGTAACCTTTTACAGCTTGAGCAGTAAACGGGCTTTTGATACTTTTGTGCCTCTTTGAGGTTCTGCGGTTGGATAGCAATGCGGCAGCTGCTGCAAATGCCATTTTTGCCTAAGGCAACAAAACCGGTTTTCACTCGTGCTGTGTTAGATGAACTTCCGAGCCGCGATTTCATCCACCTGTGATATTCGTCTCTGAGTGCCTTGTCAACTTTGGGAAGAAATGCTTTTCGCTGTTTTAGTTTTTCATTCCTTTCTCTCTCTAAACTGCTTAACCCTTGTTGAAGTTGTTTAACCTCGGTGGCAGTTCTCTCCTTTTCCCGGTTCGCCTCAACTTCCAGTGCTGCCAATTCTTCCTTCAATCGGTCGCTTTCCTCCATCAGGTTTAGAATAATCTCTTCTGCTTCTTCGTCTTGGTTGTCTAAGTATTCAATCTGTCGTTCTAAGGCACTGTAAGCCTCATTGGAATCAACTGTTCGTTGTTCGGTCTGATACTTTTCACGTTGTACGGCGTTCATTTCAAGTTCAGCGTTTTTAGCGCGCTGTACTTTTTCGGTTTCGGCAAGTTCTGCTGATTTAGTTTCAATATCTTTTGTATATTTTACGATTCCTACCTCTAACTGCGCGATCTGTTCTGGGATGTCTTGCAGTTTTTGGTGGATTGACAGCAATTCTAAGTCTCGTTCTTGCAATTGATAAAGCAAGGCGAGTTGTTCTCGCAAAGCTTCGTTAGCCATTATATTTCTGCCTCCCTTTCGACGAGATAGGCGAAGAAGATACCGAGTTGATATAAAACAAAGAGCGGTATTGCCATGAGTAGCATTGAACCAGGGTCTGCGGGGGTCAACAGTGCAGACATGACACAAATGCCCAACAGCGCATAACTCTGCTTTTCGCGAAAGCCCCGTGCGTCAATCACGCCGATATAGGACAAAAACGCCATTACTATGGGTAACTCGAAAGCGATACCGAATCCTAAAATTAGACGTGTTACGAAGTTAATATATTTTTCCAGATCCCAGATGTTGGGTAACTCTGGAAGTAGTTGTGCGGAGAATTGTAGGACTACAGGTGTAACAATAAAGTAGGCAAAAGTCGCACCGAGAATGAAAAATATAACAATGATTAAAAAGAGAGGAATAGCGAAACGCTGTTCTTCTCGATTCAACGCTGGGAAGACAAATGCCCAGATATGGTAGATAATTATCGGCAGTGCCAGCAAAATCCCCGTGGTTATTCCCAGTTTCAGGTATGCCATGATACCTTCCAAGGGACCGACTTTCATGAGTGTGGCATCGATGTTGGAATTTCCTGCTCGCAAGGTGAGTGCGAAAAACCCGAGTGTTGAACCTTCAGAACCGATTGTGGTCTCAATAGCATTCGCGATCAAGGTGTTCATGGAAGTTTCTAAAGGAAACTTAATTACCCGCTCAATTGGTTTACTGAAGGATAAACTCAACACCGTAAAGACGGTTATCGCAATAACAGAGATGATAATTCGCCTTCGGAGTTCCTCAAGATGCTCCCAGAAGGTCATTGCAACATCGTTAGCTTTCATAGTGTGTACAGCTCACGAAATTCGCGGTTAGGACGATTTTGGAGGTTTGATGTTTGGGTCGGTGTCCTTGTCGATTTCATTTGCTGCTTTCGTCAGCTCGTCTTGGAGTTCTGTTCCGGCACTCTTAAATTCCCTGATGGCTTTTCCGAGGGAGCGTCCCATTTCGGGGAGTTTCTTCGGTCCGAAAATGATAAGGGCTACCACAAGGATGACAAAGATCTCCATTCCGCCTATTCCCATGTTCTTCACGCCTCCTTATAATGAGATATGGCAGTCTGTTCCTATCTATAAAGTATATCATAAAGCCGACCTATCCGCAAGTAATTTTTCGTGTAGAGGAAGCATCTCTCGCGTTCGGCAAAAATGTTTGAATTCTTTCATCTAACATGCTATGATGTCACCTACGTGGGAAAAACGTATCAATTCCGGCTTCAATATCTTCAATGGGGTGTCCATACTGTTGTTGATAGTTCTCGTGGATGTCTTGTTCGGTTGTTGTGAGTGCTGTTAATGGGAATGTGAGCGTTTCTCGGCTGCGGTTGCCTGATTCACTCATCGCTATATTCATCTCTTGGTCTTGTCTGGCACGTGCTGCACCATATTCAGGTTCTGTATCGTTTTGAATAGCTGTAGCGATGCTGAGCAGCTCGTCTGCGACGGCAATCTGACTTTCGGAGAGCGGATAGTTCTTCAACGGGTTTTCCCACGTGACAGTTTGGTCTGGGAGTTGCAGTTCGATCGCCTCAGTCACGTTGACACCATCCACATCAATGGTAGTGCGCTTGGGTCGGTAGGGGACCCCTTTCGCTCCGGATTGTAGTTCGTCTGCGGGCGTAACATAGATATCCTCACCAACGATGGTGCCTTTGCTCCCATCAATTTGCGAAATACCTGTCTGGCCGCGTCCTAAGGAACGGGCATGGATAACATTCGAGTACACCATGAGTGCGGTTGCGTTGTTATCGAATTCGATGAAACCGAGGCTCCATCTTTCGCTGGTGTGATGCCGTTTCATCCTGTCAATGATTGGGATTACGGGGGTCGTCTGTGTGATACCGAGTGCCGATTTTGGTTCACCACCCGCCCGGAGACGGAGCATGCTCATGCCGTGATAGCCGCCCTCATAGAAGATACGATAAATTCGGGCAACGTCTCCGATAATATCTGCTGCAATCACCTTTGATAAGAACCGTTCGCGGGGTGCACGGTAATAGTTTTCAGCTATCTCAAGTTTGACATTATTCGCTTTGGCGCGTTCAATCATCAGGTCGGTTGTCGGGAGTGTGACGGCTATGGGTGTTTCACAGAGAATATGCACCCCCGCATCTGCCATGAAACAGCAGATTGCGTGATGGGCGACACCTGGAACGGTAACGTCAACAACATCAAGTTCTTCTTGCACAATGAGATCGCGAACGTTGGTATACGGCGTTGCGCCATATTCTTTGGCGTAGCGGGTTGCAGCCTCTTCGTCTATATCGCAAATCGCAACGAGGTTGTAGATATCTTTGAGTTTAGCGATAACGGGTAGATGTGCACCGGCACCGCGCCGTCCTGCACCGATTAAAGCGATATTAAGTTTGGACATGAGAGACCTCCTCAGTTCTAAGATGTGTCGCATCTCGCGAAGTGTAGTGTTCCGTTCGTGTGCCTCGTATTGAAAATAGCATTTTGACAAAAATGTGTCAACCAAAAAAAAATATGTTGGCTATTATCCTTAAAGACCTTTACTGTTATGTCAGTTCCCGTAAATATCGACGCATCCAGTTTATCACTTTATGCACGCTCTCGCTCGTGCTTTTTATGGCGACGGTTGAATTTTATGCACATCGCCGGGAGGCAGGGGCAATTGATGTCGGAAAACAGACGTATATGCTCTTCATTATCGCTCTTTTCGTTTTTCAATTTTGGGTGCCAAGACATGGAGTTGAGGCAATAGACATGGAGCGTGGATATCTGAGAGCCAGCGGACAAAACAGTGCCCTACTTGCCTTGACCTCTTTGGCGAATTGGAAGGTCTTAGCGGGAAAACTGCTTGGGGTTGTCGTTTGGGCGATATGGGGCATTTTACTAACGGTTCCGTTCTTCGCCCTCTCAAGTTACATAGGCGGTTCAGCACCGCTGCAGTGGATGAAATGCGGTGCGGTCTTATGGGTGAGTAGCGTATTTTTCGCGCTTCTCGGTATCGGCGCGGCGTTATGGTTTTCTTCAATTCCGGCAAAAACGGTAAGTTACGGATTTGTTCTATTCCTAACTTTCTTGCCCTTTATTCCTTCTGCGCTATTTGAGGCGGTTCCGGTGTTGGCAGCGATGAGCCCATTGTGTGCACTCTTATCAATTTTTAGGGCAGATCCAACGAACTTGTGGGTATGGAATATCGGACTATTTAGTGTGTTATCCGTTCTAATATTTCCTGTTTTGGTTAAACGGATGCGTTTCTGATGTGGATCAACGCGCTTAAGAATGCACGTTGCATGAATCAGAATCAACGGTATGAATGCCTTAATGGCATGAACCGGAGCGGGTACGCCGCAAAACCGCGCCTACTCTGTGGCGTCTGGAAAGTCGTTCTATGGCAAACACGTTAAAATATTCGCCAAACGTTCAAGAAACATCGCAGGTTGACCACCCTGGTGTCACCTTTCGAGCGATTCTGCTTGGTCTTATCCTCATTCCACCAAACACTTATTTTATTATGGCAAACCATCTCCGGTTCTGGAGTACTTTGCCGACGACGATGTCTTTGATTTACAATGTCGTGGTAACGTTAGTGGTGTTGACCTGCCTGAATTTCTTGCTCAAATTACTGCTCCCGCGTTTTGCGTTCCGTCAAGGCGAGTTACTTACTGTCTATGTCATCCTCTCCATCTCCTCAGCGATCGCTGGACACGACATGATGCAGACCGTGGTGCCAGTTATTCCGAACGGTTTCTGGTTCGCGACCCCTGAAAACGAATGGCAACAACTTTTTTGGCGGTATCTACCGGGTTGGATGACGCTTAGCGATTTGTCCGTGTTGCAAGATTTCTATGATGGCGATACAAGCTTTTATAGGCAAAGGTATTTGATGGCGTGGTGGGAGCCGGTTTTATGGTGGACTATTTTTCTCTCTGTTCTGATTTGGGTGATGATTTGCATCGATCTGCTCCTACGTAAACAGTGGATTGATCGGGAGCGGCTTACCTATCCGATTGTTCGCCTGCCCATAGAGTTAACCTACACTGACGGACGGCTTTTTAAAAACAAAATGCTGTGGGCAGGCTTCGCGATTGCGGGCGGTATCGACCTGATTAACGGTATCCACGCATTCTTTCCAACGTTTCCAGAGATACCCGTGCGTAAGGCAGATCTCGGTGTCTACTTCACTGAGAAACCGTGGAGTGCAATAGGGTGGACCCCTGTCTATATTCTCTCGTTCGGTGTCGGTCTTGCTTTCTTGATGCCGTTGGAAATGTCGTTTTCCCTCTGGTTTTTTTACCTGTTCTGGAAGGGAGAGCGTGTCTTGGGTAGCGCGATGGGGCTGCAGATATTACCCGCATTCCCCTACGATGGACCGCAAGGGGTGGGCGCGTATTTGGCTATCGCCTGTTTTGGACTCTACGGTGGGCGTAGGCATTTTTATGCCATGTTCAGGGGTCTAATAGGAAAGAGAGATGAGAATCTTCCACCTGAGATGCAAGACACTACGGATTATCGGTGGCCCCTGGCAGGACTGATAGGCGGTCTGCTTTTTCTTTTTATTTTTTCCCATCGCGGTGGAATGGCAGTCTGGATGATCGCGTTGTATTTTGCTATCTATTATCTTCTCGCATTGGGGATTACACGCGTCCGCGCTGAGGTAGGGCCCCCGACGCATGAGATGTTTGTGGCGAACCCACGCCAATTTATTATCGACTCACTCGGTTCGCGGATGATTCCACCGCCGAGTCTAACGATGATGTCGCTCTATTTCGCTTTTAATCGTGGGTATCGAGCGCATCCGATGCCGCATACACTGGAGGCTTTTAAGCTCGTGGAAGTCGCAAATATGCGAACGGGACGGATGGTCGTCGCACTTATGTGTGGTGTCTTTTTTGGCATCCTTGCTTCGTTCTGGGCATATCTGGTCGTCTCCTATAATATCGGCGCGAATCCAGGCTTGGGAAGCGGCGGTTATAATCTACTCCGATCATGGTTGTATTATCCGACAGAAACAAATATTCCGGCAGTGGCGTTTATGGGGGTCGGGTTTCTGTTTACGGGATTTTTGTGGTGGTTGCGCACCCGTTTCCCGATGTTCCCGTTTCACCCTACGGGTTACGCCGTAGCGAGTAGTATGTGGACATTCGGTTGGCTCTGGTTTTCCGTATTGATTAGCTGGGCAATCAAGAATCTTATTTTACGATTTGGCGGCATCCGTCTTTATCATAAGGTACTTCCCCTCTTTTTAGGGCTGATACTCGGACAGTTCATTGTCGGTGGCACCTGGGTACTCATCCGGCTAATTTGGCGGATTTCTGTTTATTCGTTTTACCGTTAGCTTGTCGCAATTCAGAAGTCGCTTCTATAGGTACGCAACAAATTGATCCCGTATACGCACTTTATCTTCATCATCACCGAAACCGAGACTAAACCACCCATCGTAACCACGGTCCTTGAGCTGGGCAAACAGGTCCACAAAATCAATTGTCCCCTCGCCGGGAACGAGATGGATTTCATACTCGCCTGTATTGTCGTTGAGGCGGACCTGCCCTATGTTTTCTACGCCAAACGTATCCAAAAACCCTTGCCACCCTTCAGGGACGAGATGTCCATGCGCTACATTAAATGCCCACTTCAGGTAAGGCGAGGACATTGCATCGAAAAACCAGCGTGTTTCCGCCACGTTATGTGGAATGTAGTGGATTTCGGCATGCTCTGGTTCTCGGTTGTGGTTTTCAAAAAAGATGATAATCTCCGCTTCCTCTGCGCGTGCTACCAATCGCTGGATGCGTTCAATGGCAGCGTCCCGGCGTTGGGCAACATCACCGAAATGATACCCACCGTGTCCGATGAGCCAACCGCATCCGATTCGTTGCGCGAGTTCTAAATTCGCAAACAGGTAGTCATCAACGGCTTCAGACATAATTGGGGTGTATTCAGCGTTGTTAATTGCTGAAGATGGATGGATACCTATGACGATGTCATGTGTTTCACACAACTCTCGGACTGTACGGACGCGGGCGTTGTCAAATGAAGCGATGTTGTTCGGTGGGACATCGGCTTGGAAGTCAATATATCCGAACCCATTTTCAGCAGCCCATCGGATCGATTCTTCAATCGGTCTATTCTTTGGCGAGTCAAATCCGAATCGTTTTTTTATTTTATTCTGCAAAATCTCTACCCTCCCGTTGATTCGTCTCCCATTTTCGGTGTGTTGCGAAGAGTTTGACTTCAAAGGGCTGCATCCGCGTCACAAGTCCACCGTCGGATACAGCGGTTTTCTCATCGCCGTAGAGTTCTACAAACTCAGTGCCATTTAGGGCATCCAACCCGACGACTTCAACCCCCATGTGGGCATGCGGATCCTCGTTAACGAGAATAATGAGCCAGTCTCGTCCGGTTCTACGTGCGGTAATGCTTACGCCACGTATTGAAGTAGGTTCTGGTATATCAGTGCGTCCGTCGTCAGTCACTTGCACTGTAACATACCGTTCGACCGGTGCTGTAAGAAAGGGTTGAAGTGCCGCGAGTTCGCTCGTTAGGGCGTAAAGCGATTTCCGAAACGCTTCATGTCCATAAGATTTGAGATAATTGGAGCCCCAGTACAAGATGCCTCTGGCACCATGTGTAATACAAACATACGCCATGAGTCGTGATTCAGCAAAACTCGGAAACGCTGCGATGTCACCGTGTTCATCGTCTAAGTCATTCCACGAAAACGCCTGGAGAACCATCCAAATAGGTCTCCCTTTGCCAATCTGCCGCCATCTGTCCGTTGCGTCGGCGACCCGTATAGCGTGTCGGGTATCTGCTCGGATCGGATAGTCGTCACATCCCGTGATGTCTACGGAGTTGATGTATTGTCGGACAAATTTTAAGTCGCTATCGCGCGCCTCATTTATCCAAATCTGTCGGTTCTGCGGATCGACACTGCGGATGAATTCGATTGCCTCATGCATGTTTGGCATAATCTCTGTAGCGCGTTCTTCAGAATATTGGATAGCGAGTGGGGTTTGCATCCACCATTCACCTTTATTCGGAAAAACCGCTAATCGATCCTGCCGCCAGAGACCGCTATATGCCGTGAAGTTCCACACGACCTCGTCAGGACCTTCCCACACAGCGAGCGCCGGGTGCACTACGAGGCTAAGGATGCGCTCCCGAAATTCAGATGTCGCGCCGGACTGGAGAGAGAGTGGAACCCATCCCATCATCCCGTGGGCATGGACACGATCAAGGGCATCTGGATTGCCGCACCGAATGAGATTAACGCCCGCTGCTGCCATATCTCTGAGTCCGTCGTCTCCTGCTGGAAGTTCATAGAAACCGATTGGAAAGAGACGATGCCCGTTTTGTGTTAGGAATCCATCGCCGTGTCCATAGACAATATCGTTCATTGGGAGCCTCCATTTTAGGTGGGATTTCGGATTACCTCAAGTTAGCAAGTGATTCTCCCACCATGCGACATAATCCGCATCGCTTACATCGTGCGAAAGTCCTCGTTTTTCCATGTCTTGTCTGAATCTTTCCGCCATATTTTCATCCCAATAGGAGGTGACCTCGGAAGATTCAGGTATTTCGCCCATGTCTCCTGTTTCTACCATCCATGCGTCGAGCTGCGAGGCAAGTTCGCTTCGCACAGGGTCATGATCTGGATCGGCAGCGAGGTTATTAGTTTCATACGGATCTGCTTCGAGATCATACAGCTCTTCAACCGGACGCGTCTGTTGCATGAAATACTGTTGCGCTGGCGTCAATTCGCCACGTGTCGAAAGCAACGGCATCAGGCTCCAAAGCGGATACTGTTGCTTCTTATAACCGTTAAATTGCATGTATGGACGTTCAGGATGGTAGTTACGAATCAATTTATAGCGGTGTGTCCGAATGCACCGAATTCTGTCATCCGTTCCATCGCATCGGTCGCGTGCTGCGAAGACAGCGTCGCGCGGCGTTGCGTCTGGACCGAGGAAGACCTGTCCTTGCATGAAATCGGGGATCTCAATACCAGCAAGGGAAAGCGTTGTCGGGGCAAAATCAACACCGCTGATGAGTGCGTCACTAACGGTGTTGGGTTCAACGTGTTCGGGCCATCGGACGATCAGTGGTATGTGGGTGCCGCCGTCATAGAGGAACTGCTTGCAACGGATATGTGCACGCCCGTGGTCACTCATAAAAAAGATGATCGTATTATCCGAGAGGCCCTCATCATCTAAGCGTTTGAGAATTTGTCCGACTTTCTTATCTAAAATCTGAATGCTTTCGAGATAGAGTGCCCAATCCTTTCGGGTGAGTGGGTGGTCAGGATAGTAAGGCGGTAGTTCAACGTCCTCTGGTGGAATAGGATGCTCTGGATCCGGCTTGAAGACGCGGTGTGTGTCTGGAATGTTGATTTGCGCGTAGAACGGTTGTCCTTCAGCGCGTTCACGCCAGTCGATACCGTCAAAAGGCTGTTCTCGTTGGAAATTAAAATCGGTCTTCCCGGGACGGTTGTAAGGTGGTCCTGGACTGTTGCAAGTGAAATAGCCTGCCTCCCGAAAACAGTCAGTGATGAGTCTCATGTCCGATCGCAGTGGCTTATCCCGATTACTTCGATGGTTGTGTGCATCAAAGTGTGTCTGATATGTCCCGGTGATTAACGCAGAACGGCTCGGTGAGCAGACCGGACATGTAACGAAGGCGTTGGTGTAGCGGGTACCTTCCGATGCGATTCTGTCGATGTTTGGCGTTTCCACGGCAGGCGTGCCGTAACAGGCGAGGTCTGGAGAAAGATCTTCGCCGTAAATCCAGAGAACGTTTGGTTGTTGCGTAGACATGGGCACCTCATTTCAGAAATTGCTGTCGAAAAGGACATATCAGAACATTTTTAAAACCGCCATGAGAACGCCTATGGCGGCTAATCCAACGCCAATTACCCATTTCATCGTTCCAATTCCACTTTCAATTCGGTCAAGGCGACTTTCGACGTTATCTAGCCGACTTTCGACGTTATCTAGCCGACTTTCGACATTATCAAACCGATTTTCGATGCCGCCAAAGCGTTGTTCAATAGGTCTGAGATCAGCCTTATCCGTTTTCTCGTCAAGTTTCGCCTCAAGGACTTTGAAATCATCTTTATCCGTTTTCTCATCAACTTTCGCATCTAAGCGATCCAAGCGGACGTGGATCTGTTTTAGGGTATGGATAAGGAGTTCGTTAAAATTGTTATCAGCCATCAGTTTTCTCCTATGGATTGTTACGGAGTTCCGTTAGTGTTGTCCACCACATATCTGTCGCGGAACAAGGTCTGACGCAGCGATGGCATTTCCGTAAGGAGTTTTGGATGCGGCTGGTAAACTTTCGCGAAACCGCTATCCACCGGGCTATATAGGTTGAAAATTGCAATCCTGTCGTTTTCTGTATTCGTCCATGTTGTTGCGCTGTGGGTGAGTGCTTCTGTGAAAAAGAGCAGTGAACCTGCTGGGCATCCGTAAGTACTCCAAATATCGGAATCGGGGTTTTGGATGTCCGGCGGTGCTGTGTAAACCGACTTGTGGCTACCGGTCACTAAAAGCGTTCCACCTTGCCCTTTTTTCACTTCGTTGAGTTCCCATACAACGCGGGTGTGTGGACTGTAACCTTTGCCCGGGAAGGCGTTATAGTAGTGGACATCCCCCGGAAAACGGAGTAATCCGTTGCCGTTGTGCGGGACGAATCTTCCCATGCCGGGGGTCCGGTAAAAGAGGCTTGTGCTTTCAACAGTGAAGCCGTAGCATTCTGGGCTCGTCACGGCTGGATGTGCTGTGAATTCGTTGAGAAGCGAGACAACGAGTGGATGATCAATCAGTTTCTGAAGCGGACCTCCGAGCGTACTCCGTTCATGTTCTGGGATGGATTCCGGATCGTGGTGCAGCCGGTGTCCGAAGTCGCGCATCTCTTTGAGTTCCGAACCGTTGAAGACTTCGGGAATTAGAAACCAACCGTGGGTATCAAAAGCGTAGCGTTGTTCAACAGTTAGTTCGGGAACGGCTAAACCGTCAGCGTTTTGGGTAGGCAGTTCGCAAGTATCTGGTGGTAGTAAGGCACCGAGCCAAGGTTGCAAATTTCTGTTCGTCTGTTTTTCCATCTGACTTCCCTCCTGACGCTATTTAGATTTCCGCCGGATAGGCGGATGTGCGACGGTTAAAATCGCCATTAATAACATTGCCACCTGCGTAAGTTTCTCGGAAAAGGGTCTGTCGTTTGGGAGGCATTGCTTCGAGAAGTTGTGCGTTAGGTAGCCAATTCGACCAACGACTCGCCACGGTGTTATATAGGTTTGAGACGCAGATCCGAGCGGCGGCATTGGATGCCACTTGCGTTTGTGTCAGAGATTCTGTGAAAAAGATAACCGAACCTGCCGGACACTCGTAAGTCTCCCAAAGCGGTGAATTCGGGTTCTGCACTGCTTCTGGTATCGGATACGCTGCTTTGTGGCTTCCGGCGATGAAGCGGATGCTATTAGTTGCAGCAGTAACTTCATTGAGTTCCCATAAGACGCGTGTGAGCCCGCTCCAGCCGCGACCTGGCACACATCGATACAGGTGCGAATCACCGGGTAAGCGGAACAAGCCGTTTCCCTTCTGAAGGACGGATTTAGTTTCAGAAGGCAGCGCTGTATCTCCGAAAAGTGCCGTCGTTTCCTCCAGTCGAAAGCCGTAGCAATCTTCACTTGCCGCGGGTGGGTATGCCAAGAATTCATTGAGGAATCCGACAATGACCGGATGATCGGCAAGTCTCTGGAGAGGACCGCCGAGGGTGCAACGTTCTGGTTCAGGAATGTATTCTGGTGATTCCTGAAGCCGTTGACAAAATTCACGCATCTCCGAGATGTCGGCATCTGATAAGACGTTTGGAATCAAAAGCCAGCCGTTCCGATCAAAGTCGTATTTTTGTTTTTGTGTTGGAACACTGACAGGCACACCGTCTGCGTTGGTTAGCGTCAATTCTTCGGGTTCGACCTCAACGGCACTCCCCAAGTTCTTGTTGACGATAAAAGGTTTCTTCGTTACGAGTTCTTTGTAAGCCATCAGGACATTCCTTTTGCGTGTAGATTTGGAAACTACTATCTAAGTTACTGCTGACTATGGTTTTTTAACACGCGGAGCATGTGCCGCGCGTAACTCGCTGTTGAAATAAAAACAAATATCAGGGCAAGACAAAGGCTGTAAAATTCAATATCCTTCGGTAAGCGTGGCATTATTGGACGGAGTAGATAAAGCATGATGGTAATTGACAGAAAGAAACTGGTGCATTTACCCCAGAAATTGGAGCGGGTAATCATTTTTGCCTTATACGCTAAAATAGCGTTGCCGAGAACAATTGAAACATCACGGACAACAATAATGACGAATGCTTCCTCTGGAAACTCGGACTTTGATAACACAAGGGCAAAAATCCCAGCTGAGAGAGCCAGCTTGTCCGCAACTGGGTCCAATATATAACCGAGTTGGGTGTGCTGCTCTAAACGCCGAGCGAAGAAACCATCTAATAGATCTGTAGTAACGGCTATAGCACCACAAATAATTGCGTATATCCACTGTTCACGGTAAATGAAGTAAAAAATAAAAGGCACCGTGATAAGACGGGACACCGACAGAATATTGCTGATGTAGAGGAAATCCCGAAGTTCAATCTGAATTGATTGGGTTTCGGTGAATTGATGAATAGGAGCCTTTAGTGCCATTATGTTGTCGGATCGCAGATGGGGTGATACGCTGTGGAAATGATTGTATAAATATAAAAACCTACTGACTGTGCTTGATTCTGTTCTGAGGGTGTCAATTATTTTTTGCTGCCAATTGAAAAGCGATCCGTCGGTTTTGGTTTGTCAGAATTTCAATTTCGCGTGTGAGGAGTTTCTCTAACGGAATTATCTCCAGTAAATTCTGTTTTTCTTCCAACGAAATGCGCAAACGTATGCCGACCTGGTAGGCGAGTTCTCTTGGGTCCTCGGGTTGTTCTTCCAGTGGTTGCCATCCGAAAATTAATCGACTCGATAGTGCCTCGTATGCGTTGTACAGTTCTTCGATTTCTGTGGTTAGTGATTTTGATACTGCTTCGGTTTCGGTATCCGGATCGTCTAACATCCGTATACGACCCGTAAGATAGGAAAGGTGTTCTTGGACTTCTAAGATTTGAAACCGATATTCACCAGCAGTGATAATATTCATACGACCATCGTCCAAATGTTCAACGTGTAGGATACGAGCAGCTGTACCGACTTCATAGGGCGTGGCGGTTTCGCCCACCTCCTCGCCTTCTTTGATGAGTACAACGCCGAATTCAGACTCATGTTCCAAGCAAAATTTGACCATTGTGCGATAACGCGGCTCAAAAATATGTAGTGGTAAAAGTCCACCGGGGAACAAGACAACTTGTAATGGAAAAAGCGGAATCTGGCGTTCGTTAGACGTGTGTGAATCGGTCCGCATCTGAAAACTCCTCTTCTCAGGATGTTTGATATAGCGAAATGGACTTAATTGGACTGTTGATCGTAGTTTTAGTATACACCCGTGTTCGTTGTGTATTTAATAAATACCTGTTTCTAATCGCAAACCTGTATATATTTTTGCACAAAATGTGTGATTCGTCAAGATTTTTTTCTCAAGTAGCCCGAGTCTTGACATTCCGGTGGGTTTTCGTTATAATACGTTTAACCGAAATAGATGTTCGCAAATGTCTCGTGTAAACTGTATTATACGATTGGAGAGTACCGTGAATTCAGAAAATTTAAGAAACGCTTTGGTAAAGTCTAAAGACATCACCATTAATCTGTTAGGTGGTGTACTATTCCGGACGCGAGTAGAACCGATTCGCGATGCGGAGGGGATAAAAGGATTAAAAGCCCATTGGGTAAATGAGCAAGCGGATAACACAGTGGAACTTCGTACGCCTTCGGGAAGTGCCGATATCAAAATAGATAGTAACACCGCACCCGCTATTGAGTATGTGGAAGATGGTGACAGGCGGACGATTGCCATCAGACATATTGAAGGTGTTTCGTGTGAGTTAGACGAAGAAACATTGGAGAAGATCGCCACACCCAGAGGCGCAGGGATTGCGATGGGTATTGGTGCGGGGGTCGGATTGTTAGGCTGGTTTCTCATTTCTGTGATGCGCTCTCTGGCGGTTGCGCGGAGCAGCCAAGCCGACGATGCAATGCCACAGGTTGTTTCCGAAGAAGATAATGGTCAATCGGCGGATCCTGCGAGTGGGTAAATATGAAAATTACGGCAGTTGATCCGTTTTATCTACGGATGCCTGACATCACAACCGCTGCTGATGGAACGCAAGATACACTCTTGGTGCGGGTCCGCACGGATACTGGGCTTGAAGGGTGGGGAGAGTGCGATGCTTCGCCTTTGGTAAGTCTTGCTGTCTATTGCTGCCCGATGTCCCACGGCAATATCATCAATATCCGTACTTCGTTGATTGGTGAGACGCTTGAGAGTCCCGACGATGTGGTTCAGTTGAGCGAAAAGACACTACGAAACGGATTGGACATTCAACAGATAGAGCATGCCTATAGTGGTGCTGAGATTGCTCTGTGGGATCTTGTTGGCCAGAGGTTGGAAAAACCCGTTTACCGGCTGCTTGCGGAGATGTCAGGAACATCTGACACACCATATCCTAAACTGCCGTATGCCTCTGTCCTTTTCGGGGACACACCGGAGGAAACTTATCGTATCGCCGCAGGATTGCGTGAACAAGGGTATCGTGCGGCGAAGTTCGGTTGGGGACCGATGGGCAAATTCGGTGAAGCAAATGACATCGCGCTTGTGCGTGCGGCGCGCGAAGGCATGGGAACGAATGCCCAAATTATGATTGATGCCGGTGTTGTTTGGGGAACCGATCACCAAACGGCTTACCGACGTGCTGAAGCCTTTGCGCAGTTTTCTCCGACGTGGTTAGAGGAGCCTCTTGCCCCCGATGCCGTTGATGCCTACGGTGCTCTGACACAAAAAGGTCCAAGCGTCCCGATCGCCGCCGGTGAAGGATCAAACACCTATCGAATGGCTGAAGACTTGATTGTGCATGGGGGGATCCAGTTCGTGCAGATTGACGCTGGACGCATCGGTGGAATTATGCCATCTTTTCAGGTGCGTCGACTTGCAGAGCGGCACGATATTCAGTACGTCAATCACACGTTCAAAAGCCATCTAAGCCTCGCTGCTGCACTTCATGTGTTTGCAACGAACTCTGATTTCGAGCTATTAGAATATCCGGCAGCGGGCTCAGAATTATCGCAGTGCTTGATAGCAGACCCGTTTCCTGTTGAAGCCGATGGGATGGTTCGGATAAAAGAATTTCCGGGACTCGGTGTGCGTGTGGATACGGAAGCCATCCGTCCGTATTTAGCACCAGTGCGGATTGAGGTAGGGACGGATGCGGCTTTTGAACAAACAAGCCTGTAGATGTCTCTCAATTTAAATGTTAACTATTTCACATTCACATCCACAGGCAGCAGAGTGGAAGTATGGATCGGGAACGCCTTCTCTGTGAAATTTCCATACGCATCTATAACCCGAAGCGTTACAGACTTGGTTGTCAGTGTCAATTGGTCCGTGACAAATTCGACAATGCTGCTCGTCCCATCTAAGGGTTTACAGCCAAGTATACTAAATTCACGTGTGTTTTCATATTCAACTTTAGAGAATAATTGTGCTTGGTGGAGGCTATCAAGGTCGGCTATTTTGAAGCGGAGATGGGGGTTGGATGAGGAAACTCCGACAGGCGACAACATTTCGATGGTTGTCGGTTCATTAAAGTAGGTCTTGTTGGTATTGAAATAGCTATGGGCATCCAACCACCCGGCGGCACAAATGGAGGTAATCATAGGGTCAGTCGTGTATAAATCTATCCACGGCTTCAGATTGTTGCGATAGTCGTGTACCAATCCAAAAGCGTGCCCGAGTTCATGAGCAGTTATAGCAACTCCTAAGTCGCTGCCAAAATATTCTCGAGCGGCTGGAATAAGTGCTGTTCCACCAGATACATTATGCCCCCCAAAACCAGCCGCAAATCCATCAAGGAGGTCAGTGCTGATATCTAAGGCGGCAAGATAGATATTTTGTGATGTGTCGAAGCGTTCATCTATTTCGTCCCAAACTGCGTTAGACTTATCGTGATAGTATTCATCCTTGAACTTACCTATCATACGATGTACGACGGCTTTACCGGTTGCATCGGTTTCAAACTGAAAAGTTTTTCTGCCGAACCCGTAGTAGTCCATCTGATTCATGTAAACCTGTTGAACATCTTTAATCAACTTATCTAATTTGGTGTCTATGTCGGGTTGAGGAGAACGGTCACGTGGAAGAAAATAGATGAGGCGGACAGTGTTTCGTTGACCCTTTAATTCTAAAAGACGCTTAACGTTCTGGACGTGAACCATACCCCCTTCACCACCACTGGCGATGGTTTTGCTATCCGGGGAAAAAGCAACGCCTCTAACCCAATCTCTGTGACCTGACAGTGTGGCTATATTTTCACCACTGTCAATAGACCAGAGTTTTACTTCTTCTGACCCGCCACTGACAAGAATGCTTCTATCGGGAGAGAAATCAATAGCAGCCGTTCCATTGGTATGAAACGTGCGAAGGCGTTCCCAATTTGAAACATCCCACAGTATGATTTCTCCACCCCATGAGGAACTCGCTAACGTCTGACCGTCGGAAGAAAACTTAACAAAGTTGATGTCTGAAGTATGCCCTTCTAAGATAGCGGTAATTTGTTTCTGCTGAGTGTCCCAAATTTTCACAGTGGTTTTTATGCCATCGTCTGTGGCGAGGTACCTTCCATCGGGTGAAAAAGCGAGTGTCCAGACCCACTCATTGTGTCTAAGTGGCGCACTCTCGGTCTGATTGACTATATCTAATAATTTTACATGTCTACCGGAGGCAGCAAGAAGTTGCCCATACGGATGGAATGCAACTGTTTGGATTGGATAAGGCATGTAGACGGTAACAGGTTCATGGATCTCAATATTTTCCCACTGTGAGACATCCCATATTTTAATGGTTCTATCCTCACTCCCACTTGCGAGCAATTTGCCATTTGGAGAGAATGCGACCAAATTGACTTTGGCTTTATGATCCGTGAGTGCTTTGACGGTATTCTGGTGTAAGTTCCACAGTTTGATGGTATTATGTCCACCGGCACTGGCGACAAGGGTATTATCGACTGGAGAGAACGCCACCGATTGGACAGTACCACCGTGCCTCAGGACAATGGGTTGCTGCTGCGCAAAACTTGGGTACAAAAGACGGAATAAAAAGATTAGAGTAGCGCATAAATATTTAAATTGCATGTAAAAATTCGTTCTGGGAGATATAAAGATGTTTATCGTACATGCCATGAGCTCAGCTTAAGAAAGTACGGAATCAACTAGTAGTCTGTCACATCTAAACTGACAGGTAGTTCGTAGTAGGGCAATTCATTGCCCGTTTCTGACGTGCGATAAATCGCACTACTACGAACTGGGGTTCCCATCATTTGAAAGTTGACAGAACACTAGGTCTCTAACCCTTGTTGGAATGCTCGAAAATTGGACTCTCGAATCGGAGATACTAAATTCTAAAGCATTCATACTGATATTGCTTTGCGGATGCACGCCTTCACTGCTTGCCAATCTGAGGATGATAAGGACCCAATGACTGCTAAGATTTTGCTCTGTGGGAGTGTTATAAGGAAACTCCTAAAGGCACTGGGTCTACGTAGACCTGCTTCTGCCCAATCAGCAATCAAGTGATCTGTGGGGGTAGTTGCAATCCTTAGATTCGTTGTTACGGCTCCAAGAATCACGTCTCCAACAGTGGTATGGTAATCTACGGTTGAAATAACCACTGCTGGTCGTCTTTTAACGCCTGTAACTCCCGGAAAATCAGCAATAATTACATCTGCGGATTTCAGGGTGTCCATGCGTCCCACTCCTTATCGCCCTCAACATCCCACCAATCTGTTGATTCTATGCTTGGTGCAATAGCTACCAGCTTCTCTGTTTCAGTCAAAAGATCATTGGTAGGAGACCAATATGCCCGCAAGATGCCAACAAGGACATTTTCTAATTTGACACCTTGCCTTTCTGCAATTTGGTGAGCGCGTTGATAGACAGCATCCGGAATGTTGAGTGTGACTTGATGTTCCATTATTTATCCTTTATGTTTGTGATAAAAGGATTAAGTTCCCAAACTGAGAATATTATACCACTTTCTGCAGAAAATATACCAATCTTTTCATCTATTTTCTAGCAAAGTACCCACGACCTAACGGACCCCAATTGTATCAGGTCAAATTACTTCCGTATCAACATCTTCCGAGTCGCCTTAAAATCGCCTGCCGTTAGCGTATAGAAATATACGCCGCTTGCGACAAGTTCACCGAGTGCGTTTTTACCGTCCCAATACGCCGCACGGCTTTTACTTTGATACACACCCGCCACCTGATGTCCTAAAGCGAATGTGCGAACGACTGCCCCGTTTGCTGCATAGATGTTCACTGTCACCCCTGTCGACTTTGCTAAATGGTAAGGGATCCAGGTCTCCGGATTGAATGGGTTCGGGTAATTTGGCAGAAGGACTGTCTCTTTCGGGGTCAGCACTGCCAAAAGTTGTTCCAAGGCGCGGATACCCCGTTGGAAGTCTGTGTCCGACAGGTTCATCTGCCGTGCCTGACTTAGCCACTGCTTCACTTGTGTGCTTGTCGGTGGGTCCTCAGGCGGAAGACTCCAAATTTCCGGTGCGGCTGCGGTATTACCGAATGCTGCAGCGACAAGCGTCAAGTCAATGACGTTGACAACCCCATCATTATTGACATCCGCATCATTTGCGCCAGTCTTCCGGAAGTTAGCAGCAACCAAGGTCAGATCAATAACGTTGACGATACCGTCTTTATTGACATCCGTGGACAGTTGTGGAGGTGCCGAAATCTCAGCGTTTTCTATCTGCGGCGTTGAACTTCCAGCGGAACGGTCTGTCAGTAGCACATCGGTTAATCGGACGGTGGAGGCTTTGACGGCAATGACTTCAAACGTAATCGTTGCAAGTGTGCCGTCCCCATCGCTTTCACCAGCGAGTGAGGAGGCTGCAAGTGTCACGGTGTTGCCTTCAACGACAGGTGGAATAAAGAACGCACCTGCAGGTAGGTAATCGCCGTTCATACTCTCAATGTATCGGAGTGCAAAGATGTCAAATGGTACTGTTGCTTGGTAACCTGCGATGTCTTCAGCGTCCGCGATTTTGAGGGAGAGGGTCAGTTGTTGTCCGGTAGCCGGGGATTGTGGTGCGGCAGGTGAAAGACTGAGTATCGCATTCGATGTAGGAGAGGGAACCAACTCCCACAGCAGCACCGTGCCATCCCAACTTCCTGAAGCGATAGTAGTGCCATCCGGGGAAAACGCTACGCTATAGACCCGGTTTGTATGTCCTGATAGTGTTCGTAAATGTGTGCCTGTCTGTGTGTTCCACAAATGGAGGGTATTGTCCGAACTTCCCGATGCGATAGTAGTGCCATCTGGACTGAATGCTACACTCCGGACCCAACCCGTATGTCCTGATAGTATTCGGAGGTGTGTGCCTGTCCAGGCACCCCACAAACGGATGGTATTGTCCGCACTTCCCGAAGCGAGGGTGTTGCTATCGGGCGAATACGCTACACTCCGGACCCAACCCGTATGTCCGACAAACAGAGCAACTTCTTCACCGGTCTGTGTGTCGTATATCCAGATACCGATGCTACTCGCTACTGCCAAAAGTGTGCCATCCGGCGAATACGTTATCTCATTTATGTCTCCTTTACCGAGTCTCGCTTTCGCACCCTCGGGCAGGTGCCACTGCGGGTCGTCTTGGGCGAAGGTATTTGATGGCAAAACAAAAATCACAAACCCAATCAGTAAAATCGAAAAGCATCTATTTTTCATCGAGTCGTCTCTTTTCCTATTCAGCAGGAAGTGGCACAACCTAACAGGTTATGCTACAAAGTGGAATCTTGGATTATTTATACTACACAGGGTTTACGTAATTTTGACGATATGACGTTCCGTTAGCGGGTAAACTCTCAAAAACAGAGACGTTTTCAGTGCACAGGAAACCAACGGTCTCCTATGCTACAAAAGAGCACGCTGCGTAAGTCCTGTTAAAGTTAGAATTCCCCAGAAACAGAGATACGCTGTGAACCGCCGAGAGTGTGGGTATTAAAAGCGTAGTTGATAAAAAACGACATCGCATTTACCCGTAAATGGAGCCCGGCACCCGCAGAAAGTCCGTGTCCATTCCAACCGCCACGGAGCGCGACGATATTAAAGAGCCAATATTCCGCACCGATACGTGGCACAAGTCCGCCTCCGCCGCCACCTACCTCCAGGTCAGCTTGGTCGGTTTCAATGTCTGCACCGATGGTCCCCTGACCAAGACGTGGCACCGTAAAGTGGTAAGCCGTACCGAGTCGGAATCGACGCGTACGGGTGAACGTCGGTGTGTCTGCAGTGTCCCAACGTATCTGGGTGCCTGTTGCGTCTAATAACATTGCACCGACGCGTAAACCCTCGTGGGGTTCTGCAATCAAACCGATATCAATGCCAAAGCCGTTTCCGCTATTTTCAAAAATCGATTGGTTGAGAAGTTTAAGATTACCGCCGACGGCTACCTTATGGTGGACTTGACGTGCATAGGAGATAAGCAGCGCATTATCGGTATTACTGAAATACTCGGCGATTTCTGGCTTATCGATATAGGGTTCCCCTTCTTCTTTGATACCGTTGCCGTTTTTGTCCTGAAAATCACCGAGGAAGCCGTTGTTGTTAACGTCAATAAAGGTCGTGCGCGGTATATCGTCAATGCCGAGTCGGATCCAACTCAGACCGACGCTACCGATGTCCTCAATTTGATAGACGTAGTTAAGGAAGTTGTAGGTAACCAGACCTCTGCTCAGCCAACTGCCATCTCCGGTGCTGAAAGTATCGGAGTACATAGCGGAGAAGCTATGTTTTTTGACTTTGGTAAGTCCGGCAGGGTTCCAGTAAGTAGCCGTTGCATCGTCAGCGATAGCAACAAACGCGCCTCCCATTCCCAGTGCACGGGCACCAACACCGTGACTGAGGAACTCAGCGGCATGGGCACCTTCGTCCGCTGCAAAAGTGATTGTGGCTGGTATGAGGCTTGCTATTAAAATAAAAAAATAAATCAGTCGAAATTTTATCATAAATTCTAAGTGGTTATCGGCAAGGTAAAGTTTGCAAGTTTAAAAGTAAGGCTAAAGTTTGCAAGTTGTTATCCGAGCGACACATCAATTTTAGGCACTTTAGCACACTTTGCAACTTTTTAGCCCGGTGCGAAGTCGTAGATAGGTTCACGAATAATAACGCTTAGAACACTCCAGAAGGCACCGACACAATATTCACCGAGAATAACACCAAAGAAGAAAAAGACCATCGTTCGGTAAGTGCCCGGTCCTCCAAATCGGAGTGCCATCCACTTGAGGAAACTACTAATAACCAAGCAACTCCAAAAATAGCCGACACCCCCTGTCATGGAGATGGGGTAGCCTGCTGGATGGAGGGGCCACCAGATGAAACGCATTCGCATGACCATGAGGAAGAAGGTGAAACCCATACCTCCTGCCATAAAGGACATAGCGGGGATGTCTGGGTCGCGCGGAAAGGCAAATAGACCGGCAAGCCAACCGAATTGCCCGATATGTCCGACCGATGGTCCGATGCCACCACCTGCGCCTGTGATTGCGCCACCGAGACGATAGAGTTCGCTGAGCGTCGCCCAAAATGATGCGAGAGATCCGAAGACAACAGCAATAACCATCGCCAGTACCAGACGTTTTGTGTTCATGTTTGCACGTTCTGCCATTTTGAAGGCTTCAAGTTGATGTGGCATGATGTGTTCGCGATAGCCACGTCCACTAAAGAACCAGAAGTAGGGAAATACTGTCAAGTTGTTCGGTCCAATGCGGCGCGTTCCCAGAATATTAATTAGGAACTGTTGGGCGTTACACATCCCCGCCATCTCATGTGCGGGGGGGCCAAGTTCCGCGCGAACACGCGTAATGGCAAGCGAAATAGCGAAGAAGAAGGCGAAGAACGGCAGAATAATTGGAAGTGTCATGCCTGCCTTCAGGCAGAACCAGATAATATAAAGGCTTGCAATAACGATTAGCAGGAGTGAGGTACGGTAACGGATAGGCTCTTGTGAGTCGTCAATCCCGCCGGGCATACCCAAGATTGTACGCACGACATTTACGAGGTGCCTACGCGTTACAAGGAGAGCGATGACAAAAATTGCCATCCATCCTCCAATGGATTGTTCACTACCATACGGGAAAGGGGCTGGGATTGCGAGAGCACTGCCGACAACTCTCTGCGCTTTCTCAAACAAATAGAAAAACCACATAGAGAAGGAGAGGTCGAGCGGTAAAAGGAACCCTAAGCCGATCACAAACGGGTAGAGCGGAACAGGGATATTACCGACGGCGTTCCACGGTTTTTCGGTGAAAACTCTGCCCCAGTTACGCGCATTATGGCGAACGCTGAAATCCGGGAGTATTGGAAAGAAGTGTGCCAAACCGTGCCAGATATTAATGACTGCCGCAATGATAAACCCATACCATAGAATGCGACTACGAAAGAGTTGCGCGGCACCGCCTCTTTCTGTAATTGCCATCGGGAGTTGGATGATCGGGTACGCCAATTTTTCGTGTTCTGTCCACTGTTTCCGAATTAGCACATTTATGCAGATCATGATGGTTCCAAGGGCAATAATAAGCGAGGTCCACCACAAAGTCGGCATGATCCATGCGCCGCCAATTTTGGCGTTGTAAAAGGGTGTGTTCCCTTCGTAAAAGCCACGGATAATCTCTCTGTCGGCGACAACGAGGTGTTGTGGAATGTAGCTGTGGAACATGTCCGCCCAATCGTTCTCGATTGTGGCGAACCAGAATGCATGCGGGAGTGCAGGGATCGTTAGGGCTAATGTATCGTGACCTGCCAAGCCGGATGCGATAGAGAGCATGGCATAGATCGTAATCATCTCCCCCTGCGTTAGTGCAGAGCGCGGGGCGACACGCTTTAGGAAAAGATTTATCAAAATCAGGAAGAAGATGTTAAGGACGACATTCCAAAATAGGGAGATGGTCGTTGGGTGTCCGGAGTGCCAGACACATTCAACTTCAATAACCCAAAAGACGTTGGGTGGGATTAAAAAGATGGCAATAAGTATAGCACGCCATGTAACACCAGACCCACGACGCTGGTCTTGTTGGTCTAATTTTTCCATATTTTTTATTATTGCTTCTGGGCTGCTGCGTCCGTTGTCCTCGCAGTATTTCAATCGTTAAAAAGCCATTCATAACCCATAACAGGTTTTTTACCAATTTTAGAAAATCAACGGTATGAATGCAAATCAACGGTATGAAGCCCGTGTGGGCTTCCCCGTTTGGCATTCCTCGGATGCCGACAACGGCGGCATCGTCCAAGAGTAATCGTTAAAAATGTGTGGGCGGTTCAAGTTCTTTCAATTCCCACAAGATGTGTCCAAATTCAAACGCACCTGCTGCGTCACCTCTGATAAGTTCCGCGTCAATTCCCCAAGCGAGTTTATAAGCCGCGAGAATTTGCGTTAGTGAACTTTCCACGTTCCCGTGGCAGAGCAAAGCAACAGTGCCACCCCCACCGCCACCGGTAATTTTAGCACCGTAGATGCCGCCTTGTTTCCCGATTTTCCGAGCGATATTCACAAGTCCATCGACTTCGGGTGAACCGAGTCCAGCCAAGTCGCGGTAGCTGGCGTTGGATTCGTACATGAGGTTCCCCGCTTCTCCGAGGTAGTCTGGCGTGTGTGTTGGATCTTTATCCACATTTTTTAGAGCCGCTATGAATTGCTTAACACGTGCGTTTTCATAGATGGCATGTTCCACTCGGTCTTTTACAACATACAACTTTTCGGGTACAACTTGCGTGGCGGTATCCACGGTTTCACCGTACTTTTCGAGAAATTCTTCACCGTGCATCTCTTCCGGTAGTAGGTGTTCGCACTGCTCATGGAATTCCTCCACAGAGAGGTTGCAGAGGTAGTTATCTGCTAATCTCTCTGATATTTTTTCAACCGCATCACTGTCGCCAGAACTGGACATGTCTGATGTATCGGTGTCCGATGCGAAAGCTGCTTTGAGGATAGCCAAGCCCATAAAAGTCCCGATGCGCGTGTCTACGTAGGCGGTACTCGTTGTGCTTCTGCGGACTTTCGTGTAGATACCAATAAAACTCACACTTGATGGGCATGAGACGAATTCCAGATTTAGGGCATCGCTTGCAAGCCCATCTTGCAACGTGTCCGGTTGACAAAGAATTGAGAGAATTTTTGTTGACCTACCTGCAACAGAAGCTACCTGGTCCATAATACCACACGGGGCACCAACGATCTGATTTTCAACAGTTTGTGCAAGCCTTGCTATTTCCATCATGCCCAACTCTAAATTGTAGAGTTGATTCAGTGCCATCAAGGTCGCCACCTCAATGGCTGCAGAGGAGGCAACCCCACCGCCCATTGGAATACTGCTGTTAATCACAATTGTGGCACCATGTGGGAACTGATGGATCTTTCCTTCCTTAAGGAGCACATGAAATGCGCCGAGTATGTATCCTGCCCAAGCAGTCCTGGGTATTTTGTTAAAAAGTTCTCGAACTTCTGGGTATGTCTTAAGAGTCCTATTACTGTAGAAGTTATCGAGTGAGACATGAAAGTTAGGGGTCAATTGACTCTCCGTGCTGAGTGTAACGGCGCAGAGGTTTCTATCTTCTCTGGCTTGGCATGCAGCAATTGCGGTTCGGTTAAGTGTCATCTCAAAGACATTAGCACCGCAGTAATCAGCGATACCCCCCATAATGTCGAGCCTTGCTGGTGCGCAGGTCACAATCAACTGTCCGCTTTTTTGTAAACCGAAGGAAAAGAAAAGATCAGGAGAGTCGTCCTGTAAGAGATATTCCAACTCAGAGACCTGAAAGGGTTTCACTTTGGGGCCATGGAGTTGTGCAACTTTCATCTGTCTCTCCAGTTAGGATGTCTTTGTGATCGTATTACTGGCGACGCCTTTCTCAAGTGCGGAACAAAAAATCCGGTCGAATGAATTTGATTCCAATTTTCTTGCTATCGCTTTAAACAGGTTCCAAATATCCTTGGAAGCAGAAGCAATTACTATATCATGTTATGCCAATTGGGTTAATTTATCAAGTCTTTTTCCACGCAGCGTCATTCAGTTTCCAGAGTCCGCGCCAGGCTACTCTTAAAAAAACGGACATCTAAGGATTGACGACCCTAACCTCTTCACCATCTTTCAGAGAATGCTGACCCGCTGTAACGACGGCTTCGCCTTCCATGAGACCACTCAGAACTTCAACCACACCGCCTTGCAAAAGTCCTATCTCCACCGCACGACGGCGACTGACATTCTCTTCAATGACGAAGATGTTCTGGGTTTTGGTATTCGCATTCTCAATCAGGGAAACACGCGGGATCAGCAGCGCATCCGTGTGCACTTTGATTGGCACCTTGACTTTCGCAAACATACCGGGTTTGAGTCTGCCTTCAGGATTATCGATGCGCACCTCAACACTTGCCGTTCGTCGCGCAGCTTGTAGTGTCGGACTAATGAAAGTAATGCTGCCTGACATCGGTGTGTCTATGCCGTCGATTTCTATGGTTGCCTGCTGATTGAGTGTCAATGCGCTGAGTTGGGTTTCAATGACATCAACATTGGCTATCACTGTATCAATATTGACGATCTCAAAAAGCGGGGCTGCAGGGAGTGCCATTCCTCCTAAATCCAAGTGGCGTTTGGCGATAACCCCGGAAATCGGCGCGTAAATCGTCGCATCTTTCAGGCGTTTCTCAGCGAGTTTGAGAGCAACTTGTGTTTGTGTGCGTGCTGTTTTTGCCGATGTAATTTCTGCTTCCCAACTTTTTGCATCCTCTAAGGCGTTGGCAGCGATTAGTCCTGCCTGTGCCGTTTCGAGTTGCGAGCGGGCAAGTTCAATGTCTTTTTCCCACGTTTTTGTTTTGGCTTGTGTCTGTGCCAAGCGTAAAGAAGCTTCGGCTTGTTGGACTTGTGCCTCCATCGCTTGGATGTCCTCAATACGAGCACCATTATCAATGAGTTGGAGCTGCTCTGTGGCAATCTTATGTTGTGCCATAGCGATGTCCAACTGCGTCTTCGCACTTTCAAGGGATTGCTGACTAATCGCCCCATTTTCAAAGAGCTGAGTCATTCGTTCGTGGTTGCTTTGAGCGTTGGCGAGGTTCGCATCGGCTTGGTTCAGACCTGCTACTGCTTGTCTGCGGTCTTCTGCGCGGGCACCCCTTTTAATCTTCTGCAAGTTCGCTACAAGCGAGTCTAATGCAGCCTCTGCTTGCTCTATTTGTGTGACGGTTCGGATTTCAGAGAGATCTATTACCTGTTGGAGGGCGATTTCTGCAGCCTCAAACTGTGCCTTGGCTTGCGCAATTTGTGTATGCACGCGGACTTCGGCAAGCTGCTTCGCCTGAGAGTAGGCGGTTTCCGCAGATTCGAGGATCGCTTCGGCTTGTTGCACCGCAAGTTGTAACTCCTCGTACTCAACAGTGCCAAGCGGCACGTCTTTTTCTACTCTATCCCCCTCATCTACGTTTAAGGTGATCAGCCGTCCGGCAATCTTCGGATACACACTGACTTGCGATGCTGCTTGAATTGTCCCGGACAGTTGGTATTCTAAACGAATCTCACCGCGTTTCGATTTAGTAACTTCTACAGGTTTGAGCACAATCGCTTCGGCTTGTTGAGGGACTGGGTTTTGACGTTGCGTGAACCTTGGCACGGCTAAAATCACTGCAATCACTAATAATATGCCGATAACGAGCAGGACTTTCTTCAATTTTTTTTCTCCTATAGACATGGCACTCGCTGGAGTGCTTTAGAGGCATGAATATTTTTCTTAGGGGTCTCTTGTATTTCGGTTTCTATTTTTTATTCTAACGTTTGTCCTACAGATTTTTCCAGTCTCGCCAAACCGACAACGTAATCGTGGTGTGCCTGAAGACGATTGACTTCTGCTTGCGCAAGGGCGAGTTGTGTGTCCGTCAGCGCAACAGTCGTGATAATGCCATTTTGAAACTGCAGATTCGCAATACGGACGCTTTCTTGCGCCTGCGCAACCGCTTCACGCTGAACTTCTATAAGTGTTTGGGCACCAAGAAGGTTCAGATACGCAGCGCGAACTTCAAACTCAACGCCTGTCTTGAGTTGGGTGCCACCTAACTCAACCTGTTTGAGAACAGATTCAGTCTGCTGCACCGCAGCACTCGTCGCAAAACCGTCAAAGATCGGGATATTAATTTGAAAACCGACGCTCCAAATCCGGTTCATTTCCGTCAGCCTTTCATTCTGGGAGATTTGGTAGTTTGAGAACAGACCCAGATCGGGAAGTCGCCGCGTTTTGGCGATGTCAATCTGTTTACGTGCGGCTTGTTCACTCAGTTGCGTCCGGTGCACCTCGGGGCGATTTGCCAGTGCTTGTTGGATTAATTCATCGAGATTGGGTGCCAGCGTTTGATGGTCTTCCGGTATGGCAAGCGTGCCGTTGACGGTTACATCCTCAGCAAGTGGGATGTTCAGCACTGTTTTGTAGGCGTTTTTGGCGTTACGTACCCCGTTTTCGGCGCGAATGAGCGTTGATTGGGCGTTAGCGAGTTGAACCTTCGCACGGAGGACGTCAAAGTTGGTCGCTGCACCCGCTTCAAGCGACGCTTCCGCGATAGCAAGCTGCTCTTCAACAAGCGAAACACTCTGTTGTGCTACCCGCACGAACTCCTGTGCAACCAAGGCACCATAGAAGGCTTCGGATACGTCTAAACGGAGTTGATTGTAAGCAGCATCAACATCACGCTGTGTTGCTTCATAGTTAAGTTTCGCTGCTTGATACCCGTAATAATAACGTCCCCAAGCAAAGATCGGTTGTGTTAAATTGACGGCACCTTGGACGTTGTGGTGTGCCCCAAACTCCAGTTCAATCAAATCGGCTTCGTTATCCGCACTGGGGGTTGGCATTTCGTTCATTCCACCACCGGGCATTGGAAATCCGAAGCCACCCTCGGCTCGAATTACTGATTTTTGGACATCTTTAAAATAGGTGTAATTACCGTTCGCTGTGACTCGCGGTAAGAGTCCTCCCAAAGCAGCACGCGCTTGTGCCTCAGCGGCTTTCAGGTTTTCCTCAGCCGTCTGAAGCGTCAAATTGCTCTGTTTAGCAATTTCAATACTCTCTTCTAATGTCAGAGCTTTGGGTGCTTGTGCTATAGCAGGGAGGTTTAGTAGCAGTAGTAGCAAGGCTCCACCAGCACAGACAGACTGGCAGAACCGGAGTGGATGCATTATGTTTGTGTCCTCCAAGTTGAGTAAAGGCGAACCAAAGTTCCAAAGTCTAACTAAAGTTGGGAAGTGTTCTAAAATTGCACGAAACCAAACATAACTTGCAAACTTTAGAACACTTCAAATTTGCAAACTTTGCTTCATCCTTGTGTGATATGAACAGTTTCTAATAGTGGATAATTGTTGTAGCATCGCCAATTGCCCAGATTTGACCGCTTGGTGTCTGAACGAGGTCCCACAACTCACTTTTCGTCGGTGATTCTTGCATCAACCAAGTGACACCGCCATCGGTTGTATGGAGGATTGTACCACCTTCTCCGGCTGCCCAACCTTCGTTCGCATTGAGGAACAGAATAGCGTTGAGGTTTGCTTGCGTCGGGACTGTCTGGTCGATCCATGTTGCGCCACCGTCCGTTGTTGCCATAATAGCGCCCTGATCGCCAGCGATCCAAGCCGTCTGTTCGTTAATAGCATAGACATCGTTCAATTTCGGTCCTTGCAAGATGGAACTCCACGTTTGTCCACTATCCACGGTATGTGCGATAGTTCCGGCATCCCCGACAAGCCAACCGACTTTATCATTGACGAAATGGACACCATAGAGGTTATTAAATCCTGTGCCTGTCATCATTGGGTCCATGTCTTGTCCGATCCATGTTTGTCCAGCATCGGTGGTATGCATAAGTCTTCCGGTTTCTCCGACAGCCCATGCGTGTGTTGCCGTGCCAAAGCTGAGTCCGTAGGATCCCATTGCGCTGCGCCAACTCATCATGCCTTCAAATATGATTCGCTTAGCAGTGCCGTGACCCTCATCACCCGGATCACTAACCCCGTGCCACGTTTTTCCACCGTCAAGTGTTTCCGCCAGTGCTGCGTTGCTCCCGACAATGTACCCTCTGTTCGCATCCACAAACCCAACACCGAAGAGTTCAAAGACGTTCCCACTAATTTGCGGATTCCACGTTTCGCCGCCATCGTTGGTGTGCAAAACACTCCCTGACAAGCCGACTGCCCAACCGAGTTTGTCGTCGTGGAAATAGGCACTCCGCAAGTGACTGGAACTGGAGATAACCTTCCAGGTGTCTCCACCATCGGTTGTGTGTAGGATGGTTGCGTCGTTGCCGACCATCCATGCCTCCGTTGGACTGAGCATGTGGACACCTTGTAGGCGAGAGGCGACGGGTCGCGGCTCAAGGGGTGCCCAAGTCGTGCCACCATCCATTGTCCGAAGAATTACACCGAATTCGGCGGCGGCAATGCCGGCTTTTTCATCGGCAAAATGGACATCCCAGACAGGTTCAGGCATACCGTTAGAATTCGGGACTTTGCTCTCTTGGACTACCCAATTGGAACCGTCAACTGTTGCAACAACGGCACCACCCGCCCCGACTGCCCAACCGACTTTATCGGTGAGCATGGAAATTGCATCAAGTGTGTTGACGGTCGCGCTCGTCTGAAATTCCCATGTCATCCCACCGTCTTTTGTGTGGAGCAGGGTGCCACCGCCACCAGCCGCCCAACCTATTGTAGGACTCACAAAGTCGATACCTTCAATTGTATTGTTAGTATCAATCTCCTGTTTTGCCCATGTTGTGCCGCCATTCTTCGTACTGATGATGAGACCACCATCGCCGCTTGCCCATCCATGTTTATCATCTGCGAAAGAGACCGCTAACAGTGCCGTGCGGGTCCCTGTATTCTTCTTCATCCACGTTTGCCCACCATCCGTGGTTTTCAGGACTGTCCCATCGTCTCCGGCAACCCAACCCGTTTGTGTGTCAATAAAGCGGACTTTCTTTAGCACAATGTCGAATGGAAGTGGTTGACTCGGTTGCCTGTTCCATGTCGCGCCACCGTCGTTGGTGTGTAGGATTGTCGATTTACTGCCTACAATCCATCCGTGTTGTGCGTCCACAAAAAAGATGTCTGAAAAATGCGCCTGCCAATCCGATTCGCTCACTTTCACCCATGCTTTTTCCGCAAGCGCGAACTGCACGGTGCCCAGTAAGAGCAGGGCTACGAAAATAAATAATATCTGTTTTCTCGATTTCATCAAGTTTCACAGCGTTAAAACCCACGCCTTGAGGTGTGGAGTGAACGCCGACCTCCTTACTTCTTAGAGATGGGCTTGCAAGCAACGCCCTTCGTGTTAGATAGTGCTTTGTCCTGTCCAAAAAACCGTGAACTGAAGTTAATATGCTTTGTTCTATCTTATATACTACCACTACTTCGTAATTCGTGTCAACTGAAAAGTAGGGTTTGAGAATTGGATTGACGGTAGCCCTAAACGTGTGGCATAATAATAAGTGGATGAGGTCCAAAAAGGTCTCGCGAATCTGGGCAATTCGGTTTGTGGAGACAGAAATATCTAAATCTGAACATAGAGGATAAAATAATATGTTGCTGAGAATATCGTTTCTAATTTTGTTTACTGCTTCTTTTTTTATAGCAGTTCCGTTGACTTACGCACAGGATCTCTTGGACGGTGTGGTAAGTTATTGGTCGTTTGATGCAGATACAATCGCGGGTGGGACTGTTGGGGACCTTTTAGGTGACAACGATGGCGAACTTGAGGGGAATCCAAAGGCGGTTGCTGGTAAGATCGGGGATGCCCTTGAATTTAACGGTGAGAATTCTGTTCACATTCCGGGAACTGCTTCTTTAGAGTTTGCCGGTGAGGACGAGATGAGCGTTGTTGCTTGGGTGAATCCGGACAGTGATAGTCCTGTGAAAGGCGTCGTTGCTGGGTGTTGCGGGACTATTGTTGCACAACGTGATGTAAACGGATGGGCATTGCGGTTTGATGGTAGAAATGCTGGGCAAGAGATGGAATTTATTGTTCAACCCGGTTGGCAAGGAGATGGCGGCTTTGGCGCGCCTAAATTCGCGAAAGGGTCCTGGCACCATCTGGTCGGAGTCGTCGCGGATGACGAGATGTTTCTCTATGTTGACGGTGAGTTGGAGAAAGATATGACTTATAACGGTCCGATGGCTACAGGTGGTTCGGAAACTGAAATCGGTCATGCAGGTGATGGCGGTTTTGTCGGCATCATTGACGAGGTACTCATTTACAACAGAGCTCTCTCCGCAGATGAAGTTAAGCAGATTTTTGAGTCGAAGGATCTGTTATCTGTACAACCACAAGGCAAACTTGCAACCCGTTGGGGACAAATCAAGTCAGCGTTTTAAGGTGATCGCTATCGTTTGAGAAAGGAGAATGTATTGATGGAACCCGTAAAAGTAGGTGTAATTGGGTGTGGTGTCATTGGAAGCAGACACCTGAGCATTGCATCTAAGGCATCACACATTGAGTTGGTCGCTGCGGCAGATTTGATTGAGGCGAATAGGGCAGCTGCTGAACGCTTCAATCCGTCCAAGGTGTATGAAGACGGTAATGATTTACTTAATGACGATGAAATTGAAGCGGTTGTTCTTGCATTTCCGACGCAGTATCGGACTAAAGTAGCCTTGCGGGCGTTCGAGAAAGGCAAGCACGTTCTGATTGAGAAACCGATTGCAATGAATGCTGCTGAGGTTGAACAACTCATCGCTGCGCGCGGAGACTTGGTCTCAGGATGTTGCTCTTCGCGGAGTCGCTTCAATCCAGCGGCTCGACTCGCAACGCAGCTGATCACAACAGGTGGTTTGGGAGCACTTCGGACTGTCCACTGTCGCGCCATTATGGGATGCCGAGAGAAACCCGACACACCGAGACCTGCCTGGCGACTTACTAAGGCTCTCAACGGTGGTGGTATCTTGGTTAATTGGGGATGTTACGACCTCGACTATCTGCTCGGTCTTACGGGGTGGCAGCTCAAACCACAAAGCGTATTCGCACAGACATGGACGGTGCCGTCAGTATTCCAATCGCATATTGCCCCCGGTTCCGATGCCGAAACGCACTATACTGCCCTTATTCGGTGTGAAGACGACATTGTGCTGAGCGTAGAACGCGGTGAATTCATGACGATGCACTCACATGCAGATTGGGAAGTGATCGGGTCAGAAGGTTCTCTGAAGTTAACCATGCGTGATGAGGAGCCAGAAAACGTTATCTATAATCGTACAACAACAGAGGCGGGTGTGGAGTCTACAACTCTCGCTGAAGCCGGTGATGCACCCGAATCACTACATAGCACGCCGTTGTCTGATTTCGCTGCTGCTATCCGGGAAAACCGGCAACCTCTGACAAATTTGGAGAATTCGCTTGTCGTTCAAAAAATAACGGACGCTATTTATGCCTCTGCAGAGACAGGAGGGGTCATAAAGATAGGGGGATAAAAATGAGATCTGTCAAGTATTTGATGTTGTGCAGTATTTGTATGAGTCTTATAGTTGTCTCGTTCGGTAACGCTGAAATTAATCTTGACGATTTTGCTGGTGTGTGGCTCTTTGATGAAGGTAAAGGACAGGTCGTTAAAGACCTCACCGATAATGGAAACGATGGAGAGTTTGACGGGCCCAAGTGGATAGATGGACAGTTCGGCAAAGCCTTGGAATTCGATGGAAGCCCGAAATACGTCGTTATTGAACATAACGACCTTTTCAACTTTGAGGATGACGACTTTACCGTCGGGTGTTGGATGAACTCGGAGAATAAAGACGCGTATGTCGTCATCAAACGGAACGGTGGTGCCGGTTTCTGGGCAATGAGTTCAAGCATTGATAGGGACACCGGCTTTTTTATTTTTGAGGGTGGCGGACAGCATATTGACGACGGTAAAACCGATATTGTTGGAAACGGTTGGCATCATACCGTCGCTGTTCGCAGAAAAGGTGTTATTTCCTTGTATGTGAATGGCGAAAAAGAGACAGAACGGAACGTCGGCGCGACTATGGATAGCCCTGCTATTCTGAAGTTCGGTGGCTGGGGCAGCGAAAACCTCATCGGCGGATTGGATGAAGTTTTTGTCACTAAAAAGGGTGTGGCATTAGAAGAAGAGGACATTCAACTCTTGGCTGAAGAGGGGTGGGAGGTCGCTTTGGAGGTTTCCGCAAAAGGGAAAATGGCGACTACATGGGCAAGACTGAAAGCCCAATAAGTGGCATCTATATTTTATGGTAGATCCTAAAAATAAATATACACTTTCGTCCCAGGCCCGGTAGGTGCGGTTTGTAACCGCACCGGTGCAGAGTGTCCAATTAATTCTAATATCTACTATAAGGCGCGCTTTACACAGCGCGCCTACACTTATTAACGTCCGGGATCTAAGGATTTCCTAACCTCACCAACTCTAATGAATTTATGCGAAGAATTTGCTGGCAACTTCGGTTACGAAATTCTTACCCATAACTCGGTAGCCTTCCGCATCGGGATGTAGGTCATCTGGAAGCAGATGAACGTAGTCCGCCCCGAATACACTTAACCCATCAACGTAATAGATGTGCTTATCCCCGTGTGCTTGGAGAGCTTCGGCAGCCGCTTGTACCTCTTCACGCATCCCTTTCAGATGGAATCCTACGGCGTTCGGTGTTGCCTCCCGCGGTGGCGAGCAGATAGGGGACATCAGGACGAGTGGTATATCTGGGTGCTTCTCACGGACAATTTGAACCGCACCGATAATCGCAGGACGGAACGCCCGCGGTCCCAAACTGGACGCACCTTGAATGTTGATACCCAGACACATTGAGATATAATCAGCAGGTAAATCACGAATCATTCGCGCCACCATTGCATCGAGATGGCACTGCCCGCCGTAACCGAGACAGGTTAAATTCAAACCACTTTCACGTGCAACAATCGCTGGCCACGTCTGTGTGGGTGATGCTGCTGTCCGACACTGCGTGATGGAGCTGCCATAAGTTATCCACCGAGGTCGCGTATCAGTAAACGCCTGCAAGGTTGCTCCATCATCTATCTCCAAGCTGCGGAGTTGAAACTGTCCGAATTGTGGCAGCCATAATTCAATCAGTTTTTTCCCATTGGACAAGCCTTCAAAGCTGAAGCTGTCTTTCTGTGTTAGGTCAAGCGACGCTACGACTTCACCGTCACAACAGAGGTCAAGTATACCACTTTCATTTTGTGGCATAATATTGCCCGAAACCCGTGTGGTATTGCTCTGGAAGCTGATACGAACCCCTGCGGGCATTGCTGAGCGTTCAAGGAGCGGTTCCGGGAATAGAACGTGCATCGGGTGCGGTGTCCGCCATGGCATCACCCAGTCTTCAGTTTTCTGTAGGGAGACGCTTCCCTGCCAAGTCAATTGTGGCGCATCTGGCTTCAGTTGCATCGCTTTCCTCCTATATTTGTGGGTACTTACATTGCATCGACGACAGCGCGGAGTTGCCGTATACCTTTCAACATATCTTCGGGTTGCCCCCAGTGTTCAATGCTTGCTGAACCAGTGAATCCGTCAGCAGCTAACGTCTTCAGGATCTGCTCATAGGTCAATTCCGTGTCGCCGATCGGATTAAGGTTTTTCTCGGTATTCGGTTTTACATGCACATGCCGCACCAATCCTTTGATATGGGCGTACCCTTCCGGCAAGGGATTTTCTCCGCAGTGTAACCCGTTGTTAATGTCCCAACAAGAGGTGAGGGCTCGGCTATTTCCGAGCGCGTTGATGACAGCCCGTGTCTCTTCGCAGCTTCCAGCGAGACACGCGCTTTCGTTTTCAAAGCAGAGCGTAACGTCAGCACTCTCTGCTACGGGAACAACAAGCGCGAGTTTCTCGACGATGCGCTCCATATAATCGTTAATATCTGGACGCGGTGCCCCTTTAATGCGGCGGTTCGGATTCCAGAACGTAAACCCACGGATGACTTCGGTATCAAAGGCGTGTGCTAATGTCACCATCCGGTCGAAGTGCTTTCGGTGTTGATCATACTCTTCGGGATCGTCGATGGCGCATTTCCCGAAAGGCGACCCAACACTGGCAACTCGGACATTATAAGTGCTGAGTACATCTTGAACGCGGCGGACATCGTCATCGTCGATTTCGGTTACATGTTTACCCCAAACCCCGCCGCGGACTTCAACAGTGTTAGCACCGGCTTCAACGCCGAGCTTGATGGCTTCCTCAAAATCGGTTTTAGAAACTTCGTCAGCAAAAAAGCAGACATCAATCATAGCAAATAGGCTCCTTTTGCAATTTATAATTCGTTTAGTTCTGCGAGAATATGGTCAGGACCCGTGCGATTTCCAACAGCATCCAAAAATTTCGATGCGATCCGACCCTCCTGATTAACAATGTAAGTCGCTGCACGCGCAATATCCGGGTCGCTTGGATCAATAACATTATAAGCGGTAATTGTCACTTTGTCTGTATCCACGAGCAGCGGATACGTGATTTTAAGAGTCTTTCGTGTTGAGTCAACAAGCGTTAGTGGGTCGGCACTGATTGCTATGAGTGCCGCGCCTTCGGCTTGGATGTCTTCGTAGCCTTCTTGCAACTCACCGAGCTGCGCACGACAATTGGCTCAGGTGCCAGTGCGGTAGAAGACAATGACGAGATTCTGTCCGCGATATTGCGAGAAATTGTGGGTCTTTCCTTTGCTATCTGGCAACGAAAAATCAGGTGCCAATGCACCGATATCCAATCCTTCGCCCTGAGGAAGCTGCTCAGCTGCCTCCTCTGGTGCGGTTATAATTTGTGTCGTCCGTTCGGCGTTGTCGCAAGCGAGACATAAGGAAATGACCGCCACTATGACTAAGAAACCAACTGAATTGCCGGTACTCAGGAACGGGATATATCGTTTCGGATTTATGAGATGAGTTCTTATCGCTTTGGATTTCATGTTTCACGTCTCCTTCAGACGATATTCGGTTTCTTCGATGCCATCGTATTAGTCCTTAGCGGGTGGAAACGGTTGAAAAGGTGCGTTAGTTTCGATCCACTTCGGAATGGGTTCCGGTGGAAATTGTGTGCAGATTTCACCGTTTTTCATCGCCCATTTGGCGTTAGGAAAGTGGCGTTTGTTTTTCTTGGTGATCTCTGGATTTGTCAGGACACCAGCAATCGCAATACGGCTCTTCTCACTCGGATTCGGTGGGCTGTAATGCCACATACTACTGTGCCAAATGACGGCATCTCCAGTATCCAACGCAATATGATGTACGCCGTGTTTTTTAATCATTCCCGGAACGACTTTGCGCGGAATTTCGCCATGAATGCTATCGGCATATAAGACGTGTTCAACAACCTCAGTTTTGTGGCTACCCGGAATGAACTGCATGCATCCATTTTCCCGAGTTGCGGGTTCAAGGGGTATCCAGATATTGAAAGACTCCGTATCGCCATCGCGCCAGAGTCCATTGTCTTGGTGCCACGGCGTTGCTGCACCTGTGTGCGCCGGTTTCAAAAAGCAGCTGTTGAACTTCACAATGATGTTATCGCCAAGAAAATAGCGTGCGATGTTGAGTACTGTGGGCCCGGTATGAATGTTGTGCCATATCAGTGGTGATTCGACACAAAAGTTAGCGAGTTTCCGAAAGCGTGCGATACGTCCTTCTGGTGAGTCCTGCATCGGATCCATGGGATCGTAATCGGCGAACTCGCCAGCGTTGGGTAGCATAAGAACGTTGCGAATGACACCACGGAGTTGTGTTGCCAAGTCTTCTGAGATAACATTGCGTTCGATAAAATAGCCTTCAGTCTCGTACTGTGCTTTTTGTGAAGCGGTTGGTTGCCATTGCGTCATGGTTGTGTTACCCCTTTGAAAGTGGAGAGCGTACTCTATGCGTCAAACTTCAGCGGTTCTTGAGTTGTCCCCAGGTTGTTGTGAGTAAACCGTTGGGTGAAACGGGTAGAACTGCCTCCACACCTTTCATCAGTTCTGTAACTTCTGCGTCTGTAATGCCGCGGTTAAAGAAGATAACTTCGTCCAGTCTACCGAGGAATTTCTCGCCACCGAAAGTACCGAAAAGTAGTTCACCCGCCTGATCTACGTCCCCGCCTTGTTTAACAGCAGATTCAAGCGTGCCGTCTACATAGAGTTTCATCTCGTTTCCATCGTAGAGTCCAACGATGTGATACCACTGTTCAGGTTCAATAACAGATGTTCCCCACACCCCGCCGGTAAAACCGCCTCCCGACCAGATACCAAAAACATAACCGCCTGGCACTCGTTCAGTTAGTGATTGGACCTCCAATAGGTAAGAACCGTTGCGTCTAATAGCGGTATCGGAGACCCCTTTGTTCATATAGACCCACGTTGCAATCGTCATCTGATCTTTGAAATTGAGACTATCAGAGGGTTCAACAGTCACAACATGCGGCGGTTCAAATTCCAAGGCACCGCCGAATTTGCCCTCTGCCCATTTCGCGCCCGTAATTGCCCCATCGTTCCCGTTGCCCGACGTATCCGCAGTGACACCGCCTTTACCTTCATCGAAGAGCCAGATGCCAACGGCATCATCTAACAGATCCGCAGAAAGAGGAACAGTTACTATGCACAAGCCGGTAATAATAGCGATCCAAAATATCTGTTTCATTATACCTCTCCTCCCTTGATGATATACAAGTTTAGCACACAGCAAGAAATGCGTCAAATAGTTATCAGTGGGCAGCGGGCGGCTGTCAGCAGTAAAGTTGAATATTTTTCTATCTTTGACGTTTAGGTTTGATTGTCCTGTTGAAGTCTGTTATCAATCTTCCCGTCAAGACCCCATGCTTTAGCTTGGGGATGTAGATGGGCAA
>JAPPII010000098.1 GCA_028820845.1 Candidatus Poribacteria bacterium | reverse complement strand
CGGCGATTCGTGGTCGGGGCCGTCGAGCACCGTCACCCGGTCGTAGTCGGGGGTGCCGGTCCCGTACTTGAGCGAGTCCCAGTCGGGGTAGTACGGATCCAGCGAGCCGTCGGGGTTGCCGATGTTGGCGATGCCTTCGGTCCTGATCAGACCCGGGGTGAGGAACGCCGCCCAGATCTCGCCGTCGATGTCGGCGGCGTCGGCGCGCGTCTCGATGACGAAGTCGGCTCCGGTCTCGCCGGCGGGGACGGTCACGATCTGCAAGCCTGTGCCGCGCTCGTCCACGAACCAGGCGCCGAGCTCGGCGCGCTCGCGGTCGAGTGGGCTGTGCTCATAGGACACCCACAAGTTGACGTCGGTGTCCTCTTTGAACACGGATCCGGAGCGCAGCTCGACGGTGATCGGCTCGCCCTCGACGATCGACGCCTCCTTGATGCGCAAGTGTACCCACGGGCGTTGTTGGCCCTCGTCGTCGCGGATCACGCCTTCGGCTGTGCTGGGGTCGCCCAGGGCGGCGTCGACGGGGTCGCTGAGCGTCGCGGTGAGGATCTCGTGGACCTCGTCTTCGGTGTCGCCTCTGATCTCCACGACGATCTCGGCTGTGGTCTGCCCGGCGGGAATCGTCAGCGTGCTGCCGGCCGGCGCGATGTAGTCGTCGCCGGCGGTGGCGGTCTCGCTGGCGACCGCGAAGCTCACAGCGACATCCTTGCCGCTGGCCTCAGACAGCGCCACGGGTAACACCATGTCGGTCGTGGCCGCCGGGTCGTCGCCCTCGGCGACGTCGGCGGCGCCGGCGACAGTGACAGACGGCTGCGGGTCGGCGGCGTCTTCGTTGATCGTGCCGACCGCGGCCGGGTCGGCGGCCAGCACAGCGTTTTGGGGGTTCGACAGCACGATCTTGAACGTCTCGGCGTGCTCGTCGACGCCGTCGTCGACGGTGCTCACCTCGACCTGCACAGACTGCGCGCCGGCGGGTACCACCACGGTCCGCCCCGCGACCGGCGTGTAGTCGTCGCCGGCCGCGGCGGGGTGCGCGCCCGACGTGTCGTCCCCGGTCGCCCAGGTGAAGGTCACGTCTTGGCCCGAGGGTTGCGACAGCGACACGGTGAAGGCCGCGCCGTCGCCCTCGTCGGCGGCGCCGTCCGCGACCGACAGCGTCGGCGGGCCGTCGTCGTCGGTGATCCGCCCCGACACCGACACGCCGCCCTCTGGCAGGTCCGCGTGGTCCGCGCCCAACAGCGTCAGCACCACCGTCTCAGCAGCGCCCTCGTCGATACTGTCGCCGCGCACCGGGACCGTCACTGTCCCTGTGGTCGATCCTGCCTCGATGGTCAGCGACAGCGGCGGCGTGTCGTAGTCGGTGCCCGCAGTCGCGGTGCCGCCCAGCGCATACCACACGGTCACGTCCTTGCCCGACACAGCCGACAGGCCCACGTCGAAGTCCATGCCGGTCGTGGCAGCAGGATCGTCGCCCTCCTGCACGGCCGCCGCGTCGGCGACTGACAGCACGGGAACGCGGGCGTCGTCGTTGTCGGTGATCGTCAGCCGCGGGTAAAAGAACGTGTAGCCGCCGTGCGCGTTCCACAACTCGCCGGTGTTCGCGACACGGTTGAGGTCATAGCCGAGCGCGACCGCCTCGTCGAACTCGTCGAGGCCGTCGTCGGTGATCGTCGCCTTGAACGTGTTCGAGCCGCTGTTGCGGCCCGCGGCGATAGTGATATCGACACCGACCTCGCCCTCGACCGCGTCGCGCAGCGCGATGTCGGCACCCGGCGCAGCGGTATGCCCGCCGCCGGGGATCCTCAAGCCCCCCACCCTCGACTCCACCAGCACCGCCGAATCGGCCGTCGCGCCGCCGCCCAGCGACGCCGTCAACGTGTAGGTCATCTCCGCAGTCACCGACTCCGACACACTCGACGGCGACAGCGACAACACCACATGAGACGCCCTGTCGTCATCGAAGATGCGCCCCGTCGCCTCCCCCGCGCCCGGCGCGACCGTCGCGTTGGCCGGCGACCCCAACGTCACGACCACCGTCTCATGGTCCTCGCCCAAAGGATCCGAGAACGTCGTGACCGCGATCTCCCCCGACAACTCGCCCGCCGCGATCACCACCTGCTTCACGTCGGGGTCGTCATAATCCACACCGGCGGTCGCGGTCCCGCCCAGCGTGTAGGGCACCGTCACGTCCACACCGCTCACCGCAGAGAGATGCAAGCGATAGACGATGTCCGCGGACTCCGAGCTCGAGCCGCCCTCCAACGTCAGTTCCGCGTCGTCCACAGCGCCCGCGGTGGGCGACTGATGCAACCCCACCAGCGGCACCGGATCGTCCTCCACGACCGTGCCCACCGCCCGGCCAACCGAACCGACACGCGCCACGCCCTCCACGATGTCCGAGATCTCCACCGCGAACGTCTCATCGCCCTCATAGAGCCCGTCCTCGACCGTCAGAACCCAAAACCACGCCCCCGACGAACCCGCATGGATCCTCACACGCGCCCCCGACACCGACCCGAAATCCGAACCCGCCGACGCCGCCACAGCACCCGGCCGCCGATCGGCCGCAGTCCCCAACTCCACCACCACATCAGACGCCAACACCGGACTCAACCCCACCCAGAACCCCAGCGCCTCCCCCTCAACCGCCGAAGCCTCCGAGATCGACACCACACCGACACCGCCCTGCGCACCAGCACCACCCCCCATCAACATCAACGCCGGCAACAGCACCAAACCCACCAACACCCCCAACCCCGCCACACGCAACCAACCACCACCGCCAACCCCACGACCACCCACCCGCACGCCGCGCGCCGTCACACGCAGCCAACCACCACCAACCCCGCGACCGCCCCGACACCGAACCCGGCCACACGCAGCACGCACTCTCCCCAACCCACTCCTTCTCCTAACCGCCCAATAGATGACCACCGCCAGCCCGATCAGGCC
>JAPPII010000097.1 GCA_028820845.1 Candidatus Poribacteria bacterium | reverse complement strand
GGACAGATACTCGATTGACACGGCGGGAGTTGTGTTTCGGGTTGACACATTTCAAGGTTCGGGCGACACAGGGCTGTCGTTGCACGTGTTATGTGTAATGTGAATACGAGTGTCGCCATGAGTAACAGTACCACAATGGGTACCCATCGCAGGAGGTGTTTTTGCATCTTTTGGCACTCCTTCCTCATCATATAAAAACCAATAAACAGATTGAATTGCGGGTTCACTTCCGATTTTTGGATGGAAGCGACACACCGAGACGCTCGCGAACTTCCTTTCGTATTTTGTTCCGCCGAGACTTTACGGTGTTTGGCAGAATCTTCAGCACACCTGCTGACGCAGCCTCTGTCAATTCCAGTTCCCACAACTCCAAAACTTCTACATAAATGGAACCCATCTCCTCAACAACCTCTCGGATTTCAAGGATGCGTTCTTGTAGGTAATACTTTTGGAAACCTCGTTGCCTTTCTTGCTCAGCGGCGAAGCCATAGTCCTCGTCAGCATTTTCCCTTATGATGCCGCGTTTTTTGGCATTCACGAGGAACGCTTTGCATTTGCTACGCGCGACCTGCTTCATCCACTGTTCTACGGATTCTATATCATCTGATCGTCGGCGGATGCGCCGCACAATCGCGAAGCGGGTCTCTGAATAGATATCCGCTTCTTCCTCGGCATTGTGGATTTCATAATGGATGATGGTTTTCAGCAGCCGCTCATATTTCTCTATGAGGGCGACAAGTGCGTCATCATCTCCATTCTGAATACGCGCCAGCAAGATTTCATCTGAGAAATTTGTTGAGTATCTTGTTTCCATTCATAACAACAAGACCTCGAAAAACAGAAAAAAGGTCACTGCGATGCAAAAAACACCCTTTAAAAATTGTGCGACTTTTTATTTCTATGTACGAAAAATGTCGCAAGTCGTCGGCGTAAAGAATTTCTCCTACAAGTGGTGGAGTAGACTTGTATTGGCAGGTCTAACCTTATAGGAAAAGATATGTATCAATAGGACTCAATGTAAATTCAATGGGACAGAAATTTAAAACCGTCACCTAACTGATCTTTAAATACCTAATTTTTGAGGCGAAATCGTGCAAAAAAAGAAAAATGGGAACTAAAGGACGGACTGCGATACTGCGATACTACAATATTGACGTTGCACCTGTTTTGTGTTATATTTCTTAGCAGGCAATAGATACTAAGGGAAAAACAAAAAGGGTTTCGATCTCTTTTCAGATCAAAACCCTATCATGCGGAGGTTAGCTAACTTTAATGAAATTCAAGGGTAAGGTTGCGTTGGTAACCGGTGGGAGCCGCGGCATCGGAAAGGCAACAGCATTGAAACTCGCTGGTGAAGGTGCGAACGTTGCCGTACACTATTCCCGCGCAATGGATAAAGCAGAAGCGGTTTGTGAACAGATTCGTAACATGGGACAGGAAGCGATGCCCGTGCAAGCCGATATCGCTGATAGAGATGCCGTGAACAAGATGGTCGCAACGGTGACAGCAGAACTCGGTACAATTGAACTGCTCGTGAACAATGCAGGCGATGTCGGTAATAGGACGTTTGAAGAATTGGCACCCGAACATTGGGATCGGATCATCGCGATTAACTTGACGGGTCCCTTCAATGTGCTGTGGGCAGTGAAACCGGGGATGATTGAGCAGCAGTTCGGACGTATCGTCAATGTATCGTCGATTGCTGCGTTGGCAGTCCGCCCGAATCAACTGCCTTATGCGGCGGCGAAAGCCGGGGTTATCTCTCTGACGAAATCGTGTTGTGGACCGCTCGCACAGCATAATATTCGCATCAACTCGGTTGCACCGGGGGCAATCGCGACAGATATGTTAGGTGAAGTTTCAACAGAGATGGCAGAGCAGCTGCGCGCAACAACGCCGCTCGGTAGATTCGGTGAACCCGAAGAGATGGCAGATGTGATAGCGTTCCTCTTAAGCGAGGAATCGAGCTATATGACGGGGGCGACTGTGATTGCAAGTGGTGGTAGGATTCTCATACCATAGGACGTAAAGCGCGGAAGGAAAGGGAGAGTAGGGAAGGATGGAAGGGTGGAAGACTTACACTGAACCTTCTAACTTTTTTTATAGAACTAATTCAAGAACAGTGTCCCCAACCTCTAAATCAAACGCAATGAACGTCTGTTTACCCTCAACGAGAAATGTATTGCTCTGAAAATCGCGGCGAGAATGCACCTCGCGCAAGTCCCACCCGTTGACTTGAATGTGGCGTATCGGCGCATCAATAGCCAAAGTGAAGTTTGCTGTCGGGAATTGGGTAGAGATTTTAATTTGCTGGGTGCGGTTAGAAACCGCACCTACCGGAAACACTGTAATGTCGGTGAGCTCACGCGCCATCCAATAATGACCGATTTCCGAGGTTTTCATCCAGAGCGTTTTTGTGCCATCCGGATCATAATTGTTAAGCCGTGCCTTGACAGTCTTCAATACGTCAAACCCTAACCTTTCACCGTTGAAATAGAAGCCGGGCCAATGCCCGACAAGAACACACGGAAGTTCCTTCTCAAGAATCGGTGGCAAGCGACCACCCCGCAAATCCTCAGTGATGAACCGGTCAGCATCGCCTAAATCGTAGCCTGTCCACCCGCCGAACCAATCGCCAGCACATGAGACAATACTCGCGATGGCGATGCCGTTCTCCTTTTCAGCGTACCAGATAGGCACATCCGGCAATTCATCATGCTTCAACCACAGGAAATAGAACGGACGCGGGTTGTTATTGACATGTTGAGAGGCAGTAAGGACGGCTTTCGCATACACCGCCTCTTGACGTTTGCCGAACGCACCCGGACTGGTGACACCCTCACACGGAATGCCGACATTATCGAGCATCTCCATCGCTGTGATGATGTAGTCTGTGAGTCTATCATCAACGGGCGGGTCCACCCATTCTACCTGTTCCCACGCCTCGGTGAGCGTGAACGTTTCCAGATCAACCACAGCCGTATGCGTGAGCATTTCGGGGGTCAAATCGAAACTCGGCCAGATGAGTTCGCGGTAGACTCGCAGCCATGCGTGATATTCCAGTGTCGAGAATTCTGGAAACCCTTCATCCACGCGTCCCATTCCAGCAGGATACGGAATCAGACTGAATTTACCCTTCACGCCGTTTTCCCAACACCATTCTGCCCATTCCGCTGCGAAATCTGCCGGGATTGTTGGTGGGACTTTCTTGAATTGCGCGGCATCTCCTTCCCAGCGGTCAGGTAGCACACCGGGTTGATGGCGTGCTTTCCAAGCGTGTCGTTGCTGGATCCAGTAGTAGGTAAGATTAATCACGGGACACGAATCATCAACGATAAGGGAGAGCGGCGTTCTTAACAACGGGTTACAAACAGTGATATGCATATTTTTAAATGATTGCCCTCGCTCATTTTTCTCCGATGTCGAAAAATGGAAGGTTTATTAATTACACGATCTCTTGTAGCATTGGACTGCAAGTCTGTGCATCCGGACCGTCACTCCGACGGAAATACCTCGTCAGTGCCTTGAAGACAGCATCTGATATAAGGTACATCATCTACCCACAAACCATCAACGCCGCCTGCTTTATGTGCGGATACCGCCCAATCAACATCTTTAGCTGTCTGAATAAAACCGGCTTCCACAAAAATCCCGTTTGCCCGAAGTTGTTCAACTTGACGGGTAACGGCGTGTGTGAAAGCGTTATAGAGTTGAAAATGATTAATTCGCGTCCATCCCAAAATGATGCGGTTCGCATCAATTGTGGTGGCTGCCTTGAGGAAATTCGCCATCGGGTTGATGAGAATCGCACTCGTCTGTAATTTTGGCTCTAAACGTTTCGCCGCAACGAGTAGGTGTTTGCGAAAGTAAAAAGTAAGGATGCTGGTGAGGTGGACAACCTCGAA
>JAPPII010000096.1 GCA_028820845.1 Candidatus Poribacteria bacterium | reverse complement strand
TCGAAGATGTTTCCTTGGATGGCGAACGCACGACGTTGCGGACGACACATCTGCGCGGTAACGTCTCTGCTGGTGGTAAAGCCACGACGACGTGGGGTGATTTGAAATCACAGAAGTAGTTCAGGGAAATTCTAACTAACCAACTACGACAGGGCGGTGGACTTCGGTTCGCTGCCCTGTTTTTTTTACTGCGAATAGCGAACCGCGAACCGCAATTCGCATCGAGCTCGCGACCCCTCCGCAGAAATGTCTAAAAAACCGACAATTGAATGGCCCTGTGCTATCCGCTATTCGCTTGACATCCATCGCCATTTTCTACTATACTATGACGCAGGAGGCATATCCATGGCAAACGAGTTCAACGAACTGCTACTGCAAACGCTAAAACAGATAAATGTCCGATTAGATCGTCTTGATGGACGCGTTGATTATTTGATTGATCAGAAAGCAGATAAATCCGATCTCAATACGACGAATGAAAAGGTGGATGCTCTGAGTGAAAAAGTAGACGACCTTGGGCGACGTATGGATCGACTTGAGGCAGGCATCGGTACGCTAAAATGGGTGATTGGTGCCGAGGTTGCAGTGATTGGTGTGATCCTTGCCTTCATCAAAGCGTGTTAGTGAAACCCAATGCATTATGATACCAACGGGGCGGTGGACTTCGGTTCGCTGCCCTGTTTTTTTTATCGCGAATCGCGAACCGCGAACCGCAATTCGCAGCGGGAGATTGTCGCTGGGCTTTCAGTGCTGCCGCTGGCGAGGTTTCCGAACCTCGCCAATATAAATTATTTCCGATGGCAATTGGCGATTCGCGGTTTGCTAATGGTTGTTGGCTGTTTATTGTCAGAAGCGGGATTCTCAGGATTTTACGGATTTACAGGAGCGCGTTCTTTTAGTGCGGGGTTGTATTTTCACAAACCAACCTACTTATCCGATAAGTTCCTATAATCCAATAAATCCCAATAATCCTGAAAAATCCGATAAATCTTGTAAATCCTGCTTCAGACAACAATTAACCCTTGTAACCAATACCCCATTTAAACGTATAATCGTATAAGTTGTCAGTTTCCTAATCGTCTATAGCAAACTGCTAACAGCGAACTACAAAAATACTTGACATCCCTATTCAATTTGTGATAAAATTCATCTATAAGGCAGCAGTTTCGCCAAAATAGAGGTTTCATTGAACGGAAAACCGAGAGCAGCATTCTTATCAAGAAAACGGAACGGGCGAATAGCGAACCGCGAATAGCGAATAGCGATTATGTTATTTTACTTTCATAAGATAGAACAAGCCACAAAGCAAGGCAGAGAAGAAGGTAGAGAAGAAGGCATTGAGCAAGGTCGTGCCGAAGTCTATAGTGCTTGGCATGCGGATTGGGAGCGGCGGCGACAGGAAGCGGAAGCAAAAGGCATCCCCTTTGACGAGCCGCCACCCGCAATACCTCAAAACGGAACAGGCAAATAGCGTATCGCGAACCGCGAATAGCGAATAGCGAACCGCGATTTAGTTTGAATTTAAGAGGGGTTCCCACCGAAAGTTCCTCTATCACAGCGTTTTTAGCGAACTGCATATTGCAGTTGGATTGAGACGAGGTTTAGTATGCAAGAGCACATCCTAACAGCCATAGAAAATTTGCGCGAAGAGATAGAGCGATCGCGAGCAGAGTCGCGTGCAGACATAGAACGGCTGCGCGAGGAGACCCGTGCAGATATAGCCAAGTTGCGCGAGGAATCCCACGCAGATATAGCCAAGTTGCGGGAAGATATGACAGATATGAAGTCCGACATCTCGTGGATAAAAGGGAAATTAGAAGGACGTTCAGAAGTCCGTCACCTATTCCTCACAGGCATTTCTATCGTGATCGCTATCTCAGCAGTCATTGTTGCTGTGTAGAAAGGATAGATAGCCGCTGGGAGATTGTGAAAATGTTGTTTTATTATTCTAACCTCATCAAGCGAAAAATCCTTGAGGAAGGGAGAGAAAAAGGGCGTCAAGAAGGTCTACAAGAAGGTCGGCAGGAAGCCACGCGCGAATTCTTGTCGGAACTCGCTGCGTTTGTAGAAAAAAATGGTGATGCTGCTATCCAGCAGTTTATAGAAGACCACAAGGCGGAGATGGGTGATGGGGAATAGCGGATAGCTATTGGCTCTCGGCAATTGGTTTCCAAGAGCTATAGACCAACAGTTTCCATAGACCAACAGCCATTAAAAAATACTTGATATCCCTATTCAACTTGTGATAGAATTTACCTATAAGGCAGCAGCTTCGCCAGCAGAGAGGTTTCATTGAACGGAAAACCGAGAGCAGCCTTCTTATCAAGTCGACTGGAATGGATTGTTTTTCAGCTTTTGATCCTGTTCTTGTTGACGATTGTGTATACCGTGATTATTTGGCGAGTGGAGGCACCGCACGCACAAACGGCACTGGATACCTTTAGAACCGTCGTGAAGGAAGTCGTTCCGTTTTCGCAATATGCACTCATCTGTATTCTCGGGCTCTTTGAGTTAGGAGGGACCCTGATGTTACTTTATTTTCATAAGATAGAACAAGCCGCAAAGCAAAGCCGAGAAGAAGGCATTGAACAAGGCAGAGAAGAAGGCATTGAACAAGGCAGAGAAGAAGGCATTGAACAAGGCAGAGAAGAAGGCATTGAGCAAGGCATTGAGCGGGGGAAAACTGAGGTGTATCGCGAGATAGCCGAGTGGAATGCCCGGAGACTCGCCGCTATGGCAGCAGGTGTTCCCTTCGATGAACCGCCCCCTTCGCAAAATGGAACGGGCGAATAGCCGTTAGCCATAGACCAATAGTCAATAGCCATTACTTAGTTTGAATTTAAGAGGGGTTCCCACCTATGTTCCCCTATCCTATAGTTTTTAACAAATAGCGATTAGTGAACCGCGAATAGCGAACCGCGAATAGCGAACCGCGATTTAGTTTGAATTTAAGAGGGGTTTCCACCTATGTTCCCCTATCACAGCGTTTTTAACAAATAGCGATTAGTGAACCGCGAATAGCGAACCGCGAATAGCGAACCGCGATTTAGTTTGAATTTAAGAGGGGTTTCCACCTATGTTCCCCTATCACAGCGTTTTTAACAAATAGCGATTAGTGAACCGCGAATAGC
>JAPPII010000095.1 GCA_028820845.1 Candidatus Poribacteria bacterium | reverse complement strand
TGACCGAACTGTTTAATCTGTCGAAAGATTTTATCGACGTTACACGGATTTTCACCCAGAATCCGACTTTTGAGCATCAACGCATACGTCGGACTCGCACCATCACGAACCTCGCCAAGCCCATAAATACCTTGGTTGGTGTCCAATTTCAAGATAGGACCCCCCGTTTGGGTCCGCACAATACGCATGTCAGTGATTTTGAGTGCCGAAGGTTGAGAAGCAGTATTGACATTTGACAGTATTTGTTGATCTTCCATCTATACGTCCCTTTCCGATAGGATGTTTAGCGCGGTATCCAGTATTGTTAAATGGAGCGATGCGCGTTGTTGAAGTTCCCAGACCGTTGGTGTCTCAGAGATGATAACATGTTCACTGTGAAAATGCAACAGGTAAGGGGTCAAACCTTGCGTACCCCATGAAGTGGCGACTTTGTAGACACCTTCGGCAAGGTCTGGAGCATCTTCACCCGGGTCATCTGGATCTATGGGACCAACTGCTTTCGCAGCAGCGGCGAGCTCGGGTCCAATGTATTTTTCGTCCCGTTTGCCTTCGTAGAGGTAAAATCCAGTCGCATCATAGTCTTCATGGAAGTCTATTGCGAGCGAGAATTGGGTTTGACCGAGTGCCTGTTTGACAATAGCGACCTCAGCAATATCTTCTGCTTCAAAGGCGCGGTTGATGTCTACACCATCAAACGTCTCACGCGTGTTGTGAACGTAACCGTAGGGGTTAATGCACGGAATCACCAAAAATGAGAAGTTTTTCAGGAGTGGGGTGTTGTCACGTTCAAGGAATTGTAAGACTGCCTCAACACCAGCGGGTTCATCGCCGTGCATACCACCCGTGATAAGCACTTGTCGCGCTGCCTGTGCAGATGGGGACGCTAAGCAAATCTGATGTATCGGATAACCGTGGGCAGTCCCCAGTAATGCCATTGACACATCCAAGCGTTTCAGACGTTCAGTGATTTCAGTGTAATCGCGCAAATTTCAAAACTCCTTAACAGGTATGCCGTAGCATACCGCAAAACGACTCAATATCCAAACGGTTTTTCAGAATCATTTTATGTTGACATTTACCCTATTTTTTGATAAAATCTCGTTAAACTTATATCCCAAAGGACACAAAAGATGCCAACCGAAGCAGAACTTTACGACGCTGCGCTCACGCACTTTGCGGAGAACGACCTTGAAGCGGCTGTCAACGCCTTCAAAGAACTCACTGACACGTATCCAGACTACATCGAAGGACACCTTGGGCTGGGACACGCTTATGAACGGCTGAGTTTATACGATGAAGCCATCGAGGCTGTCCAGAAAGCCATAGAAATTAACCCGAAGGACCCGCTTGCATATACCAGTTTATCCGTGTGTTACCAACGAAAAGGGATGATTCAAGAAGCAGAAGATGCGATGGCAAAGTCGCAGCAGCTGCAGATGGAAGCATCCGGTTCATCTACATGATCTCTGGAAGGATTGGCGAGGTTATAAATCTCGCCAGCAACAGAATATTGAGGTTTTCTAATGCCAAACGCCACTTTACTCGATCCAACCTCTCAAGGTGATGCGCCAGCGAAATTTCTCTCACCGCGGCTCGATAGCCTTGATGGAAAAGTAATGGGTCTCCTGAACATCACGAAAAATGGTAGTGATATTTTTCTCGACCGCATTGCTGAATTAATGCAAGAACGGTTTGACCTTGCCGAAGTGATTCAGGTCAAAAAACCGACATTCACGCGTCCGGCACCGACGGAATTGCTCGCTGAACTCGCGGAGCAGGCAGACTTCGTTATTGAAGGACTTGCCGACTGAGGCTCTTGCATATCGTGCAGTATGCACGATGGAAGTGCTTTAGAGGAACGCGGTGTCCCCAGTGTCGCAGTCTGTACAGAAGTTTTTTTTGCTGCGGGTAAAGTACAGGCGCGTGTGCTCGGGCATAGCGACTTGGAACCCCTCACTGTGCCACACCCGATCCAGAGTCTCACACCCGATCAGATTCGGGAGCGCGCAGCGGGTGCCGTTGAAGAAATCGTCGCGCGGTTAACAAAAAACGGCGAATCGTAATTTACGGAAAAATTAATAAAACGCCATCCGATAAAGTAGTACGTAGTGTTTACATTTTGTTAGCAGTGATCAATATAGCTGCGAAATAAACGA
>JAPPII010000094.1 GCA_028820845.1 Candidatus Poribacteria bacterium | reverse complement strand
AAGCGACGACTGAGAATATATCAACTCATTTTCTAATTTTGCGTAAGTCCTAAAAATACTTACCATAACAGGTAAGAAACCTTGCGAGTGACGTGATGCAACCCGTTCAAACTATCAAACGAACAGACACGAATTATCCGAAACGATTGAAAGACTCTCTAAAAACAGAAACCCCAGAAACGATCTGGGCACGCGGCAATCTCAACTTGTTACCTGGACAAACCACCGCCTTAAATGGAGACCTCTGGGCACTTTTCTGCTCCAGCAAATGATGCCCTTTTTCGACTTGGGGCGCGACGGATTGAACCGTCCCTAAGTGTAAAGTAAGGATCAATTGTGTAAGACGCACAATTACTTGGACACTGACAGTGAATAAGGTGTTTTTGGGAGTTCTCTCCTACAGAAGAAAGATTAGATTTTTTTGACATTTATGTTGGATAATGGTACAATAGAATTAAATTTAAGAGAGAGACTGGAGTGTATGAAAAAAAGTAGTGTCACGTTAACCCTTGGGCAAATTGCTGCTGGGAGTATTGTTGGGCTATTAGGCGGTTGGATCTGCCTATTGGTGTTTGAGAATTTTATTTGGCAAGTGCTACTCGGGGATCGGATTCGCCACGGCTTTTGGGTCGGTTTGCTGCTCCTCATTTCCTTGAGTGTCTGGTACGCAACGGTGATCATCGGAGCGAGCCAAGGTATCCGCTTTGTGAGCCAAAGATTCGGTGTTAGCATCCCCTTAAAACCGCTTTATTCAGGGGCATTCTTGGGGCCGCCCGCTGTCGTCGGTTTGCTTGCGCTGCTTAACGTTCCATGGGAGATATTTGGTAGACCGAACCTGATTTTGGCGTTGATCCTTCCGCTGCTTAAGGCACTGGCGTATGTCATTTCATTACCCATGCGCGGGTGGGTATCGCTGGGTTTGCCGGTCGAGATTTGGTATATTCTTGCTGTTCCTATCGGCGCGATATTCGGATACCGATTGGCAGCATCTGAAAATACCGAAGTCAGCGCGGAACATGGATAAATATTAGAAAGGTTATTTTTCATGAACGGTTGCGAAGATCTAAAAGCGTATGCTGGAGGTTTTACTCGCCAACATGCAATATGATGATAAACCAAAGGACGAATGCGGTGTCTTCGGTGTCTTCGGTCACCCTAAAGCGGTAGAGCTAACCTATTTGGGGTTACGTGCCCTGCAGCATCGGGGGCAGGAGAGCAGTGGGATTATCGCGTCAGATGGTGAAAAGTTTACGTATCACCACGGCATGGGTCTTGTCCATTCTGTCTTTACGACTGAGGTTTTAGCGCAACTCAATGGCCATATCGCTATTGGACACAACCGATATTCCACAGCGGGGGAAAGTACACTGGAGAACGCGCAGCCGCTGGTTCGGAATTACAAGCAGGGTCCCCTCGCGCTTGGTCATAACGGCAATCTGGTCAACTCATCGTACATTCGGAACCATCTGGAGAATGCGGGTTCAATCTTCAGCACAAGTTTAGATACCGAGGTTTTTTTCCATCTTATAGCACATTCTCGGAAACAGGTTTTGGAAAATAGAATTATTGACGCACTTCGGAGTGTTGAAGGGGCTTATTCCTTCGTGTGCATGGATAAGAATACACTCATAGGTGCGCGCGATGCGCACGGATTCCGTCCGCTCTGGCTGGGTAAACTTGATGATGCTTATGTCCTTGCGTCCGAAACGTGTGCGCTTGATGTGATTGAAGCGGAGCCGATACGTGAGGTGGAACCCGGTGAGTTGATATTTATACGTTCGGCGCGTCGCGGCGTAGAATCCTTCCGTTTTCGTAGAAGAGAGCCGAAATTATCACAGTGCATCTTTGAATATATCTATCTGGCACGCCCGGATGGTATGATGTTCGGGCAGAGCGTGAATAGTACGCGCCGTGAATTCGGTAGGCAGCTCGCCCGTGAGCATCCCGTCAAAGCGGATGTTGTTATCCCGGTCCCCGATTCTGCAACGATTGCCGCCCTCGGCTATGCTGAGGAGTCTGGTATTCCTTTCGATTTAGGATTGTCGAGAAATACCTTCGTTGGACGCTCTTTTATGAATCCTACGCAGGATATCAGAGAACTCATGGTAAAGATAAAGTTGAATCCGATACGCGACGTCCTCCGCGGCAAACGGGTCGTGCTTGTAGATGATTCAATTATGCGTGGGACAAATAGTAGGAAACTCATCAAAATCGTTCGGCAAGGTGGCGCGACCGCTGTCCACCTCCGTATTGCATCCCCTCCGAATAAATTTTCATGTTTCTATGGTGTGGACACGCCGACACGTGGCGAGTTGATTGCCAGTTCGCACACGATTGAACAGATCCGTAAATATATTCGTGCCGACAGCCTCGGTTATCTGAGCATTGATGGCATGCTCAACTCGGTGAAGGCATCTCAAGACTTTTGTACCACCTGTTTTGATGGAGAATATCCAATCCCGTTTGTGGACGAGCCTTCAGAGCAGCTGCCCTTGATTGTAGATTAGTGGGTTATGGGTTGAAGTGCGTAAGTCCGGTGTAAGTTTGGATTAGTGTTGCCCGACGAGGAACTTTTATGCAGTATAGACAACGTGGTAAACAGAAAAGACCGAATCCGATAGGGACAGCGCAAGGGCGGCATACGCTCATCTCTTTGCTCGGATGTGCGATCCTCGGTATGGTTCTCAGCAGGGTTCTCCCGCCCCTAATTGGGAAATTACGACCCGGTATGACACCGGCTGAAGCCGAGGATACAGGTGTTCTCATTGCGTTGGTTATTAGCGGCATTGTATTGGTCATTAGCCTATTGAGACCGCGAAAACAAAGTGTTTCACCGCTGCGCAAACAATTAATGAAGGAACAAGAAAAATCAGATGGCAGATAAAAAGCCGTTGACATACGCCGATGCGGGTGTCTCATTTGAAGCCGAAGCCGAGGCGATAAAACGGCTAAAAGGACTGGTTCAGACGACCTATCGTCCCGAAGTACTCAGTGATGTTGGGAGTTTTGGCGGGCTGTTCGCACTCAAAGCATACGACGAACCTGTGCTTGTCTCCAGTACAGATAGTGTCGGTACGAAATTAAAAGTTGCGTTTAAAGCCTCGCGACACGATACCGTTGGGTTTGATATTGTTGCACATTGTGGAAACGACATCGTTGTGCAGGGTGCTGAGCCGCTCTTCTTTCTTGATTATATCGGCATTAATAAAGTGGTACCATCGGTGATTGAACAGGTTATTGACGGTTTGGCATCGGGTTGTCGAGAGATTGGATGCGCGCTAATCGGTGGTGAGATCGCGGAACTCCCTGACTTCTACGCCGTTGGTGAATACGATTTGGTTGGTACGATCGTCGGTGTAGTAGAAAAAAAAGATGTGATTACTGGCGATACAATTGCACCTGGGGATAAGCTCATCGGGTTAGGCTCGGCGGGTCTACATACTAACGGCTTTTCGTTGGTGCGTCGCATTCTGTTTGAACGGTGCAACTACGACGTTGACACTTACCTACCAGAACTCTCAGAAACGGTTGGGGACACCCTCCTCGCGTCCCACAAGAGTTATGTAAAATCTGTGTTGGCACTCCGCGAGGTATGTCAGATTAAAGGACTGGCGCATATCACCGGTGGTGGGCTCCCGGCGAATGTGCTGCGGATTCTACCCGATGACTGTGTAGCCGAAATCCAAAAAGGGACGTGGGAGATTCCGTCTATTTTTTCGTTTTTACAGGCAAAAGGGGACGTTGAAGACGCAGAGATGTATAGGGTTTTCAATATGGGAGTTGGGATGGTGGTCGTCCTTTCGCCAGATGATATTGATATTGCGCTATCGTCTCTCAATGCGTCAGGAGAGTCTACCTACCTCATCGGTGAAGTGGTCGCAGGCGAAAAGGGGGTACGAGGTGTCACTTCCTAATACAGACGCACAGGCGATGTCTCCGCTTTTAGATGAAGCTGCGCTAAAAGAATTGGTGGTTTTGCTTGATGAGACCCATCCACAAGTTGTTTTGACAGCGCTCCAAAATGTAGACGACACCGATGCTGCTGTGTTTTTTGTGATGTGTGCCCACTTGGAGAGTGACCTCATCGGCAATGCTCTTGCTGCATACGCCGGGAAACTTTTCGCGCAGTTACCCTTCGACAGGAAGGTGAGTATTGCTGAGCAGATAACTGCTACAGAGGTCATTGATGCTGAACGTGCAACTCAAATATGGCATGAGCATATCGCTAAAATTAAGGAGACACTCCAGCAAACCACTTTCTTAGGGAAAGGCACAACAAACCTTGCCAAATTATTATCCTACATGGATGTAGCGGAACAGAATCAGTTGTTGGAAACTTTGGCAGAAAAAAACCCCAAGATGGTAGATAGTGTCTCTGAACAACTGTTTACCTTTGAGGGTTTAGGTGAATTGGAGAACGAGGCGATTAAAACCGTCCTAAAAGTACTCGACAAGCAAACCTTAGCGGTTGCGTTGCACAACGCGCCCGTTACAGTACACGATCGATTCTTTGAGAACATGTCTGGGTCAGAGGCAGAGGCACTGGAAGCGGAAATCGCAGCACTGACGTTTGAACAGACGCAAATCGCTGAGACAGCCCGTCAATCTGTTGTCAATTTAGTGCGGAATTTCGCAGCAAAGGGGTTACTGAAAATAGGGTAAATTCTGTCCTGAAGTAAGGACGGAGACGCTACATCAGTAAGTGGTATTCTTAGTTATCCTTAAGCTTGAAATCAACGGGTATTTCGACTTCCAGACTGATCGGTTCTCCACCTTTTGTAGCGGGACGAAAGGTGCTCTTCTTTAAGATCTCAATTGCCGCTTCCTCAAATCCAAACCCGAGGCTTGTCAGTGCTACAATGTCTCGTGGAATACCATTTTCGTCGATAGTCACTTTCAGAATAACCTTGCCTTCTTTCTCTGCTCTCTTTGCTGCATCTGGATAATAATCCTTCGGATCCGGAATGTACTTCCTTGCTGGTGGAACAACACCAGGTTCAGGTTCGAAATCGACACTCCCCAGTCCGGGGCCTGCTTCTAATGAGTCACCGACATCAAGCTTGTTAATCAGTGATGGTGCTTCACGCTGAATTTCAAAGCCCTGTGTCTTTGCCTCTGGTTCCAATGACCGCGCGGGTTGGGCGAAATTTCGCTCGACCTCTATCATTTTGGGACCTTCATCCGCGCCAGGTGTTGAAAGGTCAACAGTTGCTTCCGCGCCTTGCGGGATGACGAATCCGTCTCTTGAGGGCAATTGTGAAGTGGCGGTCGCAAGCGGACGCTGAATAAGAACTTGCTGCTGTTGTGGTTTTGTTTCAAACTTTGGTGTCTCTCTGCGTCGGAGTCGACGCTTGGTTTTTGGCTCTTCTGTGACGATGCTAATATCAAACGTCTCTTGATTCATTTCAATCTGCTCGGCGATAAAGAAAGCACTAATAACAAACCCAATAATTACGTGAAATGCGATTGCTACTGAAAACGCTGTGGAACTCCGCCCGACGTGCTTTTGCGTGATCGGATGCTTCACTACGTTTGCTTGCGCAGTGGAAATACCTTGCTGTTGACTGGTATCCAGCGAAACCTTTTTCAGTGCAACAAAACGCTTCGGTTTTTTGCGCTCTGCCCGACGTTGCTGCATCTCACTAAGCATGCCGGAAGTTCTGCTACTCATCTGTCTTCCTCCTATAAAAAGAAGAACCTATGATTTCGGTTCGGAACCTGTCTATATGGACCCGATTCTAAGAGATTTAACTGAAACGAGTCCGTCAAGAAACTAAAAACCATTTATGATCGCACGTACTTATTTTTGACATCAAATGCTAAGAGAAGGTTTAATAGCCTCTATAGAATGTGGCACAATTTGTATATAAAAACGCTTTATTCGCGTATAAAGATACTTTAATTACAAATTGTACCACATTTCTTTTTTTTTGTCAATTTTTTAGAGTCCAATAATCCAACGGATTTGGTTTCTGATCCTATGGGTTCCACCAATAGGTCATCTTTGCCACAACAGTTGAGTCTAATAGCGTAGATTGTGTTGCGCCATCGGTATCGTAAGTCTGATTGAAAACGAAGTAGAAATCACTTCCCGGACGATAGATGTAATTAACCAGGAAGTTCATAGACACAACGTCTGCATCCGTATTCCATTGTGCAAAGACTTTTGCGAAGAGTTCCGTGGAAAAGGAATAGTCGAGTCTACCTCGGAAAAGATTGACATAAACAGGATGAGGTTCTCCGTCGGTAAAGTAAGTTACCGGCAGGTCAACGATCTGATTAAATTGGTATTCTGCCCGCATAGCGATATTTCCATTCGGTTTAAGGACGGTTTCTATAGATGCTCTGCGAACTTCACCCTCGTAGAAATCCTCAATACCGACATCCAGCGTTCCACCAATTACTCGACTATCATTACTGGAGAGACGGACACTGTACGTGTTAGCGTAGTAGCCGCCTATCGGAATTTCTACACCGTCCCGAAAATCGAAAATCTCGTCCAACCGCTCAAAACTGCGCCTACCCCTGAACATGATATAGTCACCGGTGTTGAACTCAAACCAATTGAGATAGGAGATATCCCATTCTTGCACTTTGTTGTCGTGATCGAGCAGATAATTCATCTCGGGTCCTGTCCAAACCTGCCGGACCCCGAATTTTTGGGGTCTTGGTGTCCAGCGCATCTCGCTTCGGAAATGACGGATGCCGGTACGGCGGACGTATCCTACGGCGGGATTGAAATCCTCGCCGATGTCGGTATATGAACCCTCTACACGAAAAACATTGCTCTGCCATTGGGAACCGAGATACCAAGAGTTGTTTTGCCCAAACATACTGGACGTCCCGGGTTCGGCAGTCAATGCCCACATACCCCGTACATTTAAACGATCACTGGGTCGATATTCAAAGTCGAGACCGCCGGCGCGGTTGTAATCCCCGAATTCGTCTTTATTGACGCCAATTACTCCGACCCGCGAACCCGCGGCAATGTCTTTTGTGAGTCGAAGCACGGAAAAGTTCGTTCGGGGTACATTGACAGGATCATCATCGGTAATGTCATCGTGGAATTCATCGGTAAGGACGTTGAGAAACCCAACCCCGTAAGATCCGATTTTACCTGTTGTTTTTCCACCGAAAATAATAGGAATGGCGTTTCCTTCAGCAAGTCCAATGCGTCGACTATAGAAGAGGAGCATCGGTGGGGGTCGGCGGAAACTCGTCCGCGGGACTCCAAAATCGAAAAGTCCTGCGCCTTCCAAAAAGAACGGACGTTTTTCGGGGAAGAAGAGGCTAAATCGGGTTAAATTTACCTGTTCGTCATCTGCTTCAACTTGGGCAAAGTCTGTGTTATAGGTAATATCAGCGGTGAGGTTTGAAGTGATACCATATTTTGCGTCAAAACCGAGTTTAAATTCGCGGGTCGTTTCGAGGTTTGCGTCGTCGTCACTGACCTGGGCGATTCCGGGCAGAATATAAGGGAGAACTTCTAAGTTTCGGGAGGGTGCGATCCCTTCTAATCCGACGAGGCTTCCGACGTGTGCTGTTCGGTATTTGGCTCTACCGCCGTAAGAGGAGGGGACGGGGTTCCAGATTGCTTCTTCTCGTGAACGCGCGATCCCACGTCCGGCATTGATGCCCCATGTCATTGGATCGTTCTTTTCAAAGCGGAGTTGACTAAACGGAACGCTGAGTTCCGCCGTCCAGTAAGAATCATTGATTTTCGATTTGCATGCGACGACAGCATCCCAATCCGAGTTAAATGTATCACCGCTGTTCGTAATGGCTCTGTCCTGCACTGCTCCAAGAGCATTCATCCTAAAAAAAAAGCCGCTCCGTTTATCGTTATATGTGTCCAATAGTACGAAAACATTGTCATTTTCGTGTAGGTCGCGTGAATCTCGGCGCATTTCATTGGCGATGAGTTTGGACATCTCCGAATCGTAACAGGTGAAACCGAAATAGATGTTTTCATCGTCGTAGAGAATCCGGAGTTCCATTGGTTCGGAAAGGTCTTCGCCTTCATAAGGCTCGACTTGGATAAATCGGTCCATAACCTCTGCGTGCTGCCAATCCTCTTCCGTTAAATCGCCATCAATCTCAATGCTCTGGTAGGTACGGTATGCTTTAATCTGCTTGTTGTGCAGTTCGGCGTGGACGCTAACAAAACCGTTCAATAGCGTAACAGCAATCAAAAAAATTGTAAGTCTCTGAAAGTGTAGTAAAGAAGATAGATACTCGTTCACAAACGTTGCCTCCTTTGAGGGGCCCTCAATTTTCGTTTTTTGCCCATTTTCATTAAAAAATCGCAAGAGGGAGCTTACCTCTACAGCGAAATGTCCGGATTCGGCACCGTCCTAAAAAGCTAAATTCCCTTAATCGAATAGGTTCTGGCACTTCTATTATGGGTTCCACCAATAGGTCATCTTTGCGACAACGGTTGAATCCAACAGTGTAGACTTCGTGGCACCGTCGGTATCATAAGTCTGATTGAATACGAAATAAAAATCACTTCCCGGACGGTAGATATAATTGATTAGGAAGTTGGTAGATACAACGTTCGAGTCAGTATTCCATTGTGCGAAGAGTTTTGCGAAGATTGCCGTGGAAAAAGAGTAATCAAGTCTACCCCTGAAAAGGTTGGCGTAGACAGGACGGGGCTGCCCGTCGGTAAAATACACTTCTGGTAGGTCCACCACCTGGTTAAATTGATATTGTGCGCTCAAACTTATATGCGGATTCGGTTTAAGAGTCGTTTGGATATAGGCTCTACGCACTTCGCCTTTGTAGAAATCCTCGATACCGCCCCCGAGAGTTGCGCTGATTGGACGGCTATCACTGGTGGAGACACGGACGCTATATGCGTTAGAGGCGTAGTCGCCTATCGGAATTTCCACGCCGTCCCTAAAATCGAAGACTTCGTTGAGTCGCTCGAAGGTGCGTCTGCCGTTGAAAAGGATATAGTCTCCAGAGTCGAATTCAAACCAATTGGTATAGGAAACGTTCCATTCTTCTAATTCATTGTCGTGATTGAGGATATAGTTCATCTCTGGTCCGGTCCAGATCTGTCGAATTCCGAATTTTTGGGGCATTGGGGTCCAACGCATCTCACCGCGGAAGTGCCGGATGCCGGTCCGTCTCACATATCCGACAGCGGGGTTGAAGTCTTCGGCAATATCAGTATACGAACCCTCCAGACGAAAACGATTACGCCGCCAATTGGAACCAATATACCATGCATCATTTTGTCCAGACGCATTCGGTTCAAATGTACGGGACCACAAGCCGCGGATGTCCATGCTATCGTTGGGACGGTACTCAAAATCGAAACCGCCTGCGCGATTGTAATCCCCGAATTCGTCCTTATTCACAGCGATCATTCCGATACGCGAACCCGAAGCTACGTCTTTTGTGATTCGCATCACGGAATAGTTAGTACGCGGGATGTCAATTGGGTCATCGACCGGGTCGGCATCGTAATATTCGTCTGTCATGACGTTAAGGAACCCTACACCGTAGGAACCGACCTTACCACTCGCTTTTCCGCCAAATATAATCGGAATCGCGTTTCCTTCAGCGAGCCCAATGCGTCGGCTATAGAAAAGGAGCATTGGTGGCGGTCTGCGGAAACTCGTCCGGGGCACCCCAAAATCGAAAAGACCGGCACCCTCCAAAAAGAACGGACGCTTTTCAGGGAAAAACAGGCTAAATCGGGTGAGATTTACCTGTTCCTCATCTGCTTCCACTTGTGCGAAGTCAGTGTTATAAGTGATGTCAGTGGTCAGGTTTGACGTGATGCCGTATTTGGCATCAAAACCTACCTTGAATTGTCCTTCGGTTTCAAGTCTTGCATCATTCCCATTAATTTGGGTCACACCGGGCAGGATATATGGCAGTACTTCTAAATTTCGAGACGGAGCAACGCCTGAAAGCCCAACGAGTTTTCCCATGCTGGCGGTCCGATACTTTGCCATGCCCCCATAGGACGCTGGAACAGGTGCCCATATCATCTCTTCTTGATTTCGCGCGAGTTCGCGACCGGTGTTCATACCCCACACTATCTGATCGCTCTGTTTAAAACGGAGTTGACTAAATGGGATACTAAGCTCGGATGTCCAATGAGTATCGTTGATTTTCGACTTACACGCCACAACTGCATCCCAATCCCCGTTGAGCGTGTCGCCGCTGTTCGTTACGGCTCTGTCCTGTATTGCCCCAAGCGCGTTCATCCGAAAGAAAAAGCCGCTTCGCCGGTCGTTATATGTGTCGAGTATCAAGAACACAGTGTCATTGTCGTGCAGGTCCCGAGAATCGCGGCGCATCTCATTCGCAACAAGTTTTGATATATCCGAATCAAAGCAAGTAAAGCCGAAGTAGATGTTCTCATTATCGTAGAGAACCCGGACCTCCATTGATTCGGAACCGATTTCGCCTTCGTAGGGCTCAATTTGCACAAACCTGTCAATTACTTCTGCGTGTTTCCAGTCTTCTTCTGTTAAATCTCCATCGATTTCGATGCTTTGGTAGGTCCGATACGCTTTAACTTCGTGATCTTGCGATTCAGCGTTGATGCTGGTGCTATTAATCTGAAACAGCGTGACGATAAGAAAGAGAATAGTGAGTTTTCGGAATGCCGAAAAAGAAAATAGGTGATCGTCCACAAACATTGCCTCCTTCGGAAAAAGGGATCTTATTGATATTGAGCTACTTTTAATAATAATTTAGACGCTTGTTTTGAAAATAGGTGTATTTATTTATGGTAAGGTTTAGAATTAATTGGACACTCCGCACCGGCGAGGTTAGGAAACCTCGCCTACCAGGGGAAAAAGTGTCTATTTATTTTCGCAATAAGTAGTTTTGGGATTTGAAAAATTGGTTGAAAGAGTGCGGTGAA
>JAPPII010000093.1 GCA_028820845.1 Candidatus Poribacteria bacterium | reverse complement strand
TATTGCTACTCTTCGCCTTGCAAGGAAATCCAACTTAACAAAGGAGTTAAAGATGGCTAAAGTTCATGATGAGAACTTCTCTCAATTGCTTGAAAAAGCAAAACTCATCGCACAACAAGGTAAAAAGAGAGATGCGATACGCTCTGTTCTGAAACACATGAATCTGTCCAAGGATGAAAACAATCCAGACTTGTATCACTATATTTCCAACGGACGACTTGCAGAGATGTTAGGGATACTTAACCCTGAATCTAATGGGAGGTCGGATGTTTGGAATACACGCCAGTCTCTGATCCAGGAGAGGTCGGGTCCGAGGTTGAGTCCAACGCAAGTCCTAAATAAAGTTGACTCATCCGGAACAGAGGTTATAGGAGAAGGAAATGAATCTGTCTATCTATATTATTTCCCGACTTATAAGCTATATGCTGAATCAGAAGGTAAAAATCAGTGGCAATGCAATGTAGGCAAGACTAAGGACCCCGTAGAAGGCAGAGTGGCTTCACAAATTGGCGGTCAACTTCCAGAGAAAGCAACTCTCGCACTTGTTATGCAAACAAATGATTGTGAGACACTGGAAACCCAAATACACCGTGAATTAAAGGATCAGGGAAAGGATTTAGATCCGAAGTCAGATGCCGATGTTATTGGAATCGAATGGTTTTCGACAAATCCAGCTGAAGTCAAAGATATTTTTGATTCTCTTAAGTTGTTAGAGGAAGAGAGAAACACGGAATATATGATATATCAGCAGGCGAAAAAGTTTTTGGCAGATTCAGCATCTCGTTCTAAGGAAGAATTGGAGAAAATGAGTGCGGAACAACTCACGGAATACGCTGAAAAATATCGAAGAAACTCCGAAATAGTCAAAGAATATGAGAGCAACAACTAAGGGGTCTCCAATCTTTGGTCTGGAGAGGAGGTCAATATCTTACTTTTTGTTGATATATGCGTTTGATGTCGGCTGTTCGGGTATGAATCTGTTTGGCAATAATTCGGGTATTGTGTATGTCCTATGATCAAGTCCCTGTAGATGAAGTAAACGCATTCCTCCTTCAGGAAGGTTATACCGCAAGCGTGTTGCAGACGTATTACAGGAAAAACGGCTATACGTTACAGGAGATATACCTTGGCGTAGACGTTGATCCGTCTCCATTACCAATCTTCCCGCCAAAGCCCCATGCTTTAGCTTGTGGGATGTAGGCGGGCATTGGGTTGACAAGTCAAAAAACATTTGACATTCGCCTGAAAATGTGGTATAATTATGCTAACACTTGGACAACATTATCACCCTCTGCAAACCCTGTAGAGGTGTTGTCCGCTACCGTGATAAGTAGTCAAAAGTGTTAGTGTTCAATACCACTGTAAAAGTATATTGGGCAGTTGACGCGTAATTGCACGAAAGTGTGAATCGGAGCAGAGGTGAAAGTCTGCACGTTGTATTGCTGCCCTCCTTTTCAATTTTTCTCTCCATGTTGGAGAGAGGCAGGCAGGGATACCCGTGAAAGTTTTTCGCACGATATGCCCTACTGACGCTTTTTCAGTCTATAGGGGAATTGCCTGCTGGTGGAGCAGACGTAAGACGGTAGACCTTCGGGGAAACCGCTAACTGCTACGAAGCCGAAGCCCCTACCTTTAGGTAGTGGGTGGTATCACTTTACGGAATTCGGGCTATTCGCCGTGTTCTTTCCGCAGAACTTGATATGGATATAAAGGGGCTTTCCACGCATCCTGCTGAAGCATCTCTTATCGAATTGGACATTGACTAAAGATGAGTTATCAACGCCAGGTTCTCATCGCCTTGATCCTCCTTGTCGGTTTGCTCCTGACCGGGACGATCGGCTACCTGATTATTGAAAAAGAGAATCCAGCAGAGAAATGGACGCTTCTTGACGCGATCTATATGACGGTGATTACACTGACAACTGTCGGGTATGAGACCCTCGAAATGAGCGATACAGGCCGCATCTTCACCTTGCTTCTGCTCATCAGCGGCCTCGGTGTGTTTACGTATAGTGTTACCATCGCAACCAACTTCCTCATTCAAGGACAACTCAACAATTTTTTTCGACGCCAAAAGATGATGACGGATATGTGGATTTGTCTGTTGTTTTAATTGTGAGAAGTGCAATTAAACATAAAAATTCATATAACACTGATGTTAATGGCGATGGCGTAACCAACGAAATAGATTTACTTATCGTCAAAGCAAAAGCACACGAAGCTATTGTCGCCGCTGCACCAACTTCAATTAGAAAAAAGAAAATAACCACTTGGGGTGCCTTAAAAAGAAGATAATCTAACTAATAGACGTGCTAACAACCCTAAAATTGGATGTTCTATTAGTTGCAGTATAATCTATAAAAGAAAAAGCAGCGTATAAAGTGCTACCATCTATATAGTATGCGCATCCGCCGTGATTATGTCCTAATTTACTTTTATATGTATCACGATTTGCAGTTAATATTACCTGCGAATTGCCGCCTGATAATGAAAAAGAGAAGAAAGATATATCAGGAGATTTTTATACCGCAGCAGTATTCGCTACAAGGGACTTTCACGGAGGTTGTGTGTATTCTGATCGTCGGTATCATTGCGGTTGTGTATTTGGGGTATTGGTATTATGTCCTGCGCCAGCAGTCTCAAGAAACCATCAAGAAACCTGTTGACATACAGCAAGAGGGTTCCATTCCGACACAGGGATCGTCCCAACTCACTCTCAAGTAATTCGGGCGAGACACCTCACAGCAAAAAGGAGATAAACATGTTTTTGAAAAAGCATTGGAAACCACCCCTCACGGTCTTTCTCGTGGCGATTGTCAGTGTAGGGGTTTACGACCTACAAACGCACACAAAGCGTAAAAGCAAAATTATTTTAGTATCAACATTTTGCGAGTCGCAGAGAACTCTTTTGCAGTAAGCGTGTAGAAGTAAATACCGCTTGCGACTTCCTCGCCTATTTCGTTTCTACCATCCCAATACGCAGCACGGCTCCGTGATTCATAACGACCCACTGACTTATTTCCTAAATCTAACGTGCGAACTAATTTGCCATCTGCAGCATATATAGCGATGCGAACTTCAGAAGGCACCGCTAAACGATAAGGAATCCACGTCTCAGGGTTGAATGGATTCGGATAGTTCGGTAAAACCTCTGTTACATCAGGGTGTAAAGTCTCAATGTGCGATGGTGCAGCAGAGACACTCCTATCTATAACCAGAGGAATGTTAAGCACAAGTTGACTCGGTGCCATTAACCCTATAATAACATCTTCAATTTGCGAACCATCAATATTTGATCGACGGATGCGTCCTTGCGTGTCAGTCCAATACAACTTATCGCTGTCAATGTCAACAGCAATGCCTACTGGCACATCATCTAAGTAGTGTAATAATTCCAATAATTTCAGCGTGCCTTGATTCAGATTCGTACGTCTTATCATCCCATTATTTTCATCTGTTTTCTCAGTCCAATAGAGATGATCACCGGCAATTGCGATATGGCCGAGCGTCTGCAAACTTTTCAGAAAGATTTGGATATTTTCGCCATTCACGTCTGACGATAGGATTTGTTCTTGACCATCTGTCCAATAAAGTTTGCTACGAACTGTGTCTACGGCGATATGTTTGGGTGAATCAAGCCCTGTTATCAGAGTTTCAATATTGGAACCCTCAAGGGTGCAGGTTTGAATCTCGCCACGATTATTCGTCCAATAGAGTTTACCAAGACGCGGGTGAATGGCAAGACTCACCGGCATATTCATGAACGTGGAGATTTCTATATGAGGCGAAAAACGATCATGAAGTGAAGTACGCTTGATCGCTGCACAATAATTTCCCATACTTAGCAGCCCCTCTATCCAGTAGAGTTGTCGATTCAAGCCATCATAAGCGATGCTTTGAACTTGTATAGCATGTACCCATTGACTCCCTTCAGGCCCATAAAGATGATTATCCATCGCGTCTATCCAATATATATTAGGATGTGCTGAAGAATCAATAAGCATTTTCTCACGAGCCATGGCATTAAAACGTATCTTTTTTGAAACGCCAATAACGCTAACATGTACCACTGGCTCAAGGGTTTTTACTTGATATCCTAACAACAGAAAATTCTGAGCGATGCCATTAGCATCCGTACGGGCTTCTATATCAGAAAGCAGTCCATGATCGCTCCGCAATGATACCAAGGGTCGATCTTCAATTGGATATTGAGTCACACGAAAAATGACTTCTACGCCTACAACGGGTTCGCCATTGGCATCAACAACTTCTACAACAAAAGGTTCTGGGAGCCACTCATTGGGAAGCCCTTGCTGATTGTCGCCAGATATTTTTAGTATATCATGGGGAATTCGGTCATTCGCATCAACAACACCATCGCTGTTAATATCCACCTGATTTTTATTAGAGACGTGGATGTTTTGAATAATCTCCTCTTGGAAAGGAAAAGGATCGGTTGTATAATTTCCAAGTTTATCCATTACTATAAGATGAAACGTCCCAAGTTCACCTGTGCCTAATTCGCTGGTGATAAATTCAACAGTTGCCTTTGTTCCGCTTAAAGATTTACAAGCAATTAAGCTTCGACCCGCGTTGTTAGAGTAGTTCTTTCGGTAACCAATGATCCTTGCCTGATGCAACCCATCAGGATCACTCAACTCAAAGCGTAGAATGACCGCATTCGGGGGATATGCGAGTATTGGAAGTGCTTTTATTCTCGTCATCGTATCAGTATCACTTGGGTGTTCATTGAAGTACCTATGTGCGTCTAACCATTCAGCTGCGTCTTTAGACAATGATAATGGAATGTCTTTATATCCATACGACATGACACCCGCTGTCCGAAAATCGTGCGGCAGTGAAAATGTATGCCCCATCTCGTGAATTGTAAGCCCAAAAAAATCGCGAACGGGACCACAAGCACCTTTATGAGTCGCACCTTTATGGAGTGTATATGCATATCCCTCGTGAAGATCCCAATGAGTTGATGCACCCGAACCTATACCGTGGCAATCCAGACCGTTTTCTGTGGCGACGGATGTGATATAGACATTCTTGGACATACCGCCGAAGTGTTCATTGATTTCAGATTCAATGGCTGCATGGGCACCGAAATAATAATGTGCGGTATCAAATTGCCCAATCACAATGTGAACCACAACATTTCCTGCCTCATCAGTTTCCAGTCTAAATGTTTTTCTACCAAATCCGTGACGTTCCATTTCGTCGGCGAAAAACTTTTGAACATCTTTCATCAATACGCCCAGATCGGTTTCAATATTCGGATCGGGTATCAGGTCATTTGGAACAAAATAAACCGTTCGCACAACATACTGAGGCATCCGCTCCTGAGCAAAACTATTCGGCAAGAATAGAAATGTAAAGAGCATTAAAAACGCAAGTAAATAAACGACTCTTGTTTTCATAACAACTCCTCTTTTATATCACAATCTCGGTTTAAACAGTGGTCTAAATTTCCGATGGCACTATAATACATGAGTGAAGGCTCCCGTCAATTTAAATCTTGAGTGTCGTCCGCTTTGTGCTTGACAGATTATATCCTATGTTTTTTCTGATGTCAAGGAATCAGGACTTACGCGAGGTTTAGCCGAGCACACAACGCCACAAACTTACCCCGTATCAACATGCCCGGAGAGACGTTGATACCCAAAGCAGGGGTCCGTCAAAGAAGCCCTTGATCCCGAAACCCTAACGTCAGGGATTTAGCATGTGATTTAGAAAACGCGTCCTTTCACTGTTCTTCTCATTTCGGATAGAGGAAACAACGAGAACTGACTGAGAGGTAAACCCTCAATACTGTATGTAAATGTTTTTGGTGACATCATTTTTTGATGTTGCTATAATGTCTTTGACGGAGACGATTTGCTTTTAAAGCTGGTTTGCTATAAAGTGAGTCTCACGTCAGGGGAGCGTCCTATTTTATTATAGGTGCGCCGACGGCACCTGTAATGCCATCGACGCGTAGCTCTGCCAGAATCAGGCTCTGACAGGCTAACCTAAATTGTATCAAAAACGGGTTCGTTTTGCGAGACACATTTAGGTTAGCACCCTATAGGGAGATTTCCCGCTTTCCTCGTATCAACGTCTGTTGGTGCTAATCCCTGTAGAGTTGTCAGTTGAATCTGTGTGTCCACCGACACAAAGGAGTGATACGATGTCTTTACGTACATCTTTTTTTCTGTTTGTATTTGTGATTGTCTGTGTTGTCGGTGTTTGCGTCTTACGACCCGACGTGAGTGGCGACCCTGTGACCGAGTGTCGCCCGGTTTCCGAGCGTGAGTGTGAAAAATCCAAACAGCGCCCGTGTCAACCCAGCGTCTGTCCAAATGCGGAGACCAGATCAAAACCGCCAGAGAACAAGGCATAGGAGAACACAGTCATGTCTATCCGTCCGTTTGTATTCGTTTTGTGTCTGTTGCTTTGTGTCTGTAGTTTTTTCGGTATTTATCGCTTACAAGCACAGCCACAGCCACAGGAGACGCAACCGCCCGCCGCAGAGGTTTCCGAGACCAAAAGCGATGTCGGGTCTGCATCGGACCCCAAAAGCGATGTGCCAAGCGATTTTACCCAAACCATCATCCGTAATAACCTGTTTGCCCCACTGGGAACAGACTTACATTCCAAAGCGCGCCCAGGGGCGAACCTAACGCTTCTCGGAACGTTTCTCAGACAAGACCCGACAGATTCAAAGGTGTTGATAAAGAACGAGACGACCGGTCGGCAACACGTGCTTGCGATCGGTGATGTGCTTGGCGGGTTTTCCGTCTCCGAGATACAGCCGAAGCAGGTCACCCTCTCCGAGAATGGGAACACCGTGATCTTACGGCTTCCCCAAGACGTGTTACTCAACTAAAGGAGAATGAAGATGTTTATCCGGAGATACTGGCTCCCCTTATCGGTGTTTATCGTTGCGATTGTCGGTGTCGGGCTTTACTACCTCCAGACACGCCCACCGAAAGACCCGATTCTCATTTACAAAGCTGCAGAAGTTGAGAAACCGAAGCACCCCCAAGCCCCTGTTGGCGAGACCTCGCAAGGTGGACACGTCCATGCAGATGGCACATGGCACGAGGGACCGCACGAGGCACACGCGCCGCCCGCTGCGCCTGCTGAGGAGACTCCTGTGCCGTCCGTACCGAGAGGCACGCCGTTTGCGAATTTCACGCCTGACCCGAATGATGACCCCGTAGAAGCGGCATACAAACGGCTGGAGTATATCAAAAACAACCCGCACGAGTGGGGCGACCTCTGGCCGCAAACATTAGAGCTTATGGACGAAATGACACCGATGCCAGAACCGCCGAAAGTAGAAGGTGATGGTGATGACACCGTTGCTTTGCTCGAAGAACTTTCAGCACTTCGCGACCCGCGTTCGGCAGAAATATTAATCAAGTATCAGATGGAAAGCGGTATTATGGGAAGACCTGTTGATGATGCGTTAGTTGCGATGGGTCCTGCGTCCGTGCCTGCCCTCATTGCTCGGCTGGATGATCCCAATTCATGGAGTATAGATTTATTAATTCAAATTGTGGGAGAGCATCGTTCGGCATTGGGGGGTATCGTCGAACATATTATAATTCCGAAACTTGAAGCGATTGCAGCAAGTACCAGCACATATCAATATTATGCAGGGAAGGTAATTTCCGAGTTGCAACAATAGTTTTATTGGAGGTTATTCAGATGAGAGAGAAGTTTTTTATTTTTCTATTTTTGTGTGTATTTGTGTTTCCTGTATTTTCGGCGGTAAAGACGGATTCGGGGTCAGGTTCAATGGGTAAGCCGTCAGTGAAGTTCAAATCGTGGCAAGTGGGTCGTTCACCGAAAGGGACGGACACCAATAGTGACGAGCAGAAATCGTTTATCACTTCAACGGAGGAGGTGTGTTATTTCACAGCGTCGGTTGGTTACGATGGCAATCAGGGGGATAGTGTTTCACCGATTGATCCGTCGAAAGTGACGTGGGAGATTGTTGAAAAGCCGTCTCACGGTATGGCACTTGACGGCGAGCTTCAGGAAAACTGGTCGGGTGCCAAGCATCCGTCGAAGTTGGATCCGAGTACTTCCTTTAATGTTGTCGGTAAGTTGAAAGTTCCGCGGCATAAAGGAACGAGTAAATCGCACTGTCCAAATTATGGTGGCACGAGTACGCCGCTGAATGGTCGCGAAGACAAGCCGATGACGTTCACGATCAAGTTTTCAGCGAAGACCGAAGATGGTCAAGATATTACACCGGTGTCGTTGGTATTCATACAAGACGAGAAAGACGAGATGCGTCAGGAATACATGGACATGGCGCGTAAGACGACCACACGCAAAGGTTCGGTAGACGGCAATGTGCTTCGTGTTCCGTCGCGTTCAGAGCTGGGCTCACAGAATACTTACGACGATGGTCACTATTCGTATATGATGGGCAGAACTATTTTGCCGAAGAAACACACGGATTGGACCGCCGCGTATAAGAAACATGCGAAAACAGTGTTCGGCAACACTGGATTGTCGGATTTAGTAGAGACAGGTGGTTATCGGAATCCGCATCACCACTACTATCATGTTCCTAACGGTTCGGGGAGTCCGCGTGGGTGGCATCAGTTCGGCTTGGCACTTGATGTTCGCGGCAAAGATATAGATATAGACAAAGATAATAAGGAAGGAACACTTGAGGATCGCGATGAAATAGCGATTGCTGCTAAGAAATACGCTGGTGCGAGTTGGACGAAGCACACGTATTCAGATGGTCATGTTCATGCGCAATGGGAATGGGAGGGTAGCAATAAGGAGCGCGCCTCGACATTGTCATCGGGTAAGTTTTCGTTGCCTGCTCAAGGGACAGACAAGCCGTTAGTTGTCGAGAAGAAGGAAGAGAAGAAGTTGTTGGGGTGTGGTCATCCTGAAGGCACGCCGGGAAATCACAGGAAGATGTATTGTGGTTTTTGCAGTGCGCCGCTTTACGCCTGCGATAAGAGTTCGAGTCATGGTCCGGTGAAGTGTCCGAAGAATTCGAGAGGGGAGACGTGTACGGTGGATGAGGGGTGGATGATCGCGTGTAAGGCGCATGACTGCAAGTATCCGTCAGATACCCCGAAAGAGGCACCGCCTCATGCCCATTCGTCGGTTGTTGGACATACGCCTCACGCCGACGATACGCTCCATATCCATTGGCTTGGTTTCCATGAGCATGATGGTTATCCGTCGCACTCTCATTCGACGGGTGTTTGGCATCGGCATTCGACATCGACAGATTCGGACACCGCCGATGACTCGGATGACGACACGACGGATGTCCCGCGGCGGATACCCTCGACGGAGACGCCCCCGACGGAGACGCGTCCAACAGCGACGTGTTCCGCGGGGCACACGTATAACAGCGATCGCAGTGCCGCCGTATCGCGTCATAGGGATCGGACGTGTACGCGGTGTTCATTGACATATCAGAACTGCACGAATCACGGCACGGCGTGTCAAAATAGTAAATGGC